>NZ_VOYB01000050.1:0-4559 GCF_013420445.1 Acinetobacter sp. YH01006
GGACAAAATTCTTGGGGAATATCCCGCCATGTGGCGCCTGTACGCAGTTTCCATAAGATCGCTTCCATGATATTTCTACTATTCTTTGAACAGTAGCAACCATGTAATCGCATAGTATCTTGAATTTGCTGCCAGATATCATCGGTGAGAAGAGTACGTGCCATTGAAAAAATATAGAAATCAAAAGAGCTTAAAGGAGGATTTTAAGTATTTAAAACCAATTTTTCAAATGAGGACACGCCCTAATAGTTATTCAAAGAGTACGAGTAAATATTTAACTCTTGGTGCTTTACATATGAAAGTACTGAAAAAATTACAAGAAGAAAAATTAATTTTAAACTTTGATGATTTTAATGATGACTTAAAACAAAGCCCTTACATTGGAATTAAAGCCGATTTGCAACCAGTGGACTTCTTTGAATTGTTGCAAATTTTAAAAATGCTAACTCCACAATTGAAATATCTAACACCTTTTCTTAATAAAAATAGCTCTAGTCAACAAACAAAAAAACAGTCTCCTGCACAAAATCAACTTAATAATGATCTAATAGAAATTATTAAAAACTTAATCTCCGAACTGGAAACAAATTATTTGGAATCCAACTTATTAGAGATGCTAATGAGTATTGATGGTAAGTGTATCGGTGTCATTGATCTAGATTTGGAGAATCATCAACCGAATAAAATTAAATCTCAGCTAAATGATGGGAATTTTATAATTATTGGTAAAATCACCAAAATAATTAATGAAGATCAAACTATTAACTTATTACAACGTAATGTAATAACACCACTCTTATCCCTTGTTGAGCGTATTTCTTTATTAATTGAAGCAATTAATAGTAGTAAAGAAGATTACGAAATTTCAGAATCGAAAATTTCGGAAATCTTAGCCTTTAAAGATCGTACTTATTCTATTATTAATGCCTTATTGGATATTTTTATTGAAGGGCCAGCAATGAGAGTTAGAGCTATGTCAATTTGTATTTAACCCTCACCCCAGCCCTCTCCCACAGGGAGAGGGAGCGCCATTTGATTTAGTGTCTGCATGGATTTCACAATGGAATTCCCACTCCTCTCAGGAGAGGGTTAGGGAGAGGTGCTTTTATCCAATTAAAAAACCCTCATCCCCCGCCTTCTCCCACAGGGAGAAGGAGCCTTCATTATTTCTTCTCTTTCAACTCAGTACACACCTTCCACAAATCTTCCAAGACCACATCCATCCGCCCCAACACATCATGATTCCAATACCTTACAACAGTTAAACCCACAGCCTCTAAAAACTTGGTTCGTTCAACATCGTATTCAATAGCATCATCCGCTCCATGCTGACTACCATCCAACTCAATCACTAAACATATTTCATGACAGTAAAAATCCACAATATACGGTTGGATCACATGCTGACGACGAAATTTAAGATTCATAAATCGTTTGGCACGTAGTAGTTGCCACATCAGATGTTCAGCATCGGTGGCGGTGTGGCGCATGGATTTGGCGAATTCTAATAATTGGGGGTCGAGTTTATTGTTCATGTAGAATTTAATTTTTATTTTTGATGATTATAGCAAATTTCCATCCCCCCTTTGCGAAGCAGTGTTTCTCATCCCAAAGGGAAAGGAAGAAAAATTTTAAAGCATCCCATGCCTTAAAAACATCTCTAAGCCACTCACTTTCTTGATATATCTCAACCGTTCTTTTTCTACTTTAATTTGCTGCTTTATGACCAAAGTATCTTCATCAATCTGCTTATACAGGTCAGCAATTTGAACTTTCCCTTTCGACTTTTTCACCGCAATTTTAGTTTTATGCGACCACACCAAAGTTTCAATCAACGCATCAATTTGAGCTTGTAATGTCTGACTTTGCGCATCTAACGCCAGTTGATAAAGCTTCATTTGCTCTGTAGTTAAACTCTTTTGTGAAGGATCTCGGTCTTGTTCAATCTGAAGCTGCATTTTCAATAAAGCAAATAAATCCTGCTTTTCATAAGCCTGATTGGCATGTTGCAACAACTCTGTCTTTTTTATTTTCTTGACATCATTCGCTTCACGGTCAGGATGAATGATGGCAGCAATTTTTAAATAGACCGTTTTCAATGACTGCTCTGCCAGTTTTGTAGCCTGCGCCTGTTTTTCCTGCTGACGTTTTAGTCTAGCTTGCTCACGTGCCTGTTGAAAATGTTCAGCATTCCATTCTTCAAAATCATCTGTATCAGTCGGTTCTGAACCATTTTGGTCTTCAAAGAATCCTTCTAGTTCATTTGTTTTGTTTTGGCTTTTTCTGAATTGGGCATGTTCATTCAGCTGCTGATAGTAATTATAAATTTCATTGACTTTAATGGCTTGTTGCACCGACATTGCCTGTGAATCTTTTAAGTAAGCGGCAAGGGATTGAATTTTTTCATCCAGTACCACGATCTCGGCCTTAGAAAATTCTGCCTCATGCAGATGCTGCCATAACTGTTCAAGCTGCGCGAACAAAACACCATGCAATTCATGATAGACCGGTATGAAAGTTTGCTGTGTATATTGTCGAATCTCTTGTTCAGCCTGCTGCCACTGTGCCAGCTCCAGCTTCTGCTGTTCAATTTTATCAATCAGGCGATCCAGCTTTTTCTGCTGTGGCGAAAGCGCTGTGAATGGCTGAATCATGGTTTTTAAATTGAAAGACATGATATTCAAGATAAGCAGGACAGAGTGCTCAGTTTAACGGTTTTATCGGCCAGATGTATGTCAGTTATCGACACAAATATACACCCTATATCAATAAATTTTGTTTAATATCAATAAATATGGAAATCGCTTCAATCATCACTGGGCTGAAAGGAGATTCAGATGGCGACTCAGGCAGATTTAATCTTTAATCAGGAACTGGCTGCGTGGGTACAAGCGCTGGGGTCTGTGTTTGCAATTTTTGTCGCCATTAGTGTGCCCTTATATTTAAATCATCTGGCGCAAAATCGCGATAACGCCTTACAAGACATGCAAAAACAAAAATTCTTTGTCACGATGCTGCCAACGCTGTATCGCATTCGGCGCTATAGTGCTGACTTTATTGAACAAATGCAGTCACATCAACAAAGCACCCAAAATATCCTGCATACCTTGGAAACTGAATATCTGGAACTGATTCCAGTCTTTTCTAAAGAACTGCATATATTTGTACACAGTCAAATTTATGACCCAAACCTGAATCAATTGGCATTTGAGCTGTTTCATTCCGAAGAGATTCTGCAACAACATTTATTACAGCCTGAAAACCGGAAGCAGCTCAAGCATCAGGCTTTACTGACTCAACATAGCCAACATATTCATGATGTCAGCCGTCAGCTGATTAAACAGATTGAAGAGAGCCATCACCTACAATCTTAGATTGCCTGCTTAAAGCAGCATTATGTAGGTGAATGACTCAAATAGAATGATTATTCCACAATCACACGACCATTTAATGGCTGTACCGGGCGGTTATTCGGATGCCCCATCAATTTGGAAAATTCAGCAATCTGTTTGGCCGAAGCCTGCTGGATCTCTTTTAGAATCAGCCAGCGCACACCCTCTGAACAGGGTGGGGTGGTCAGCGAGCCACTAAAGCGATAATAATCCAGATTTTTAGGCAGCAACTGATTGACAGGCTGTGGTGTTTTTAACACGACTTTTTCCCCCCGCTTTTTCGGCAAACGCTTCCACATCTGTTTTAGCATCTGGCTGTCCTGCCCCTGCTCAAACATCATGCCAACCACTGCCAGCTCACCATCAGCATTGGCATGGACAAAATGAATCTCTAAAGGATAACTTTTACCTTGAATCAGGTTCTCACTCGGACTATGCAAATGGAACTGTTTCAGTTCAAAACGCTCCCCATCCAGCTCCAGCTCACCACCTTCGGCAAAGTCCACCTGAATGGTATGACCTTTATTTTCAATGGCGTGAATCATGGTGTTATAACTAAATTTCAGCGGTTCCAGTTGTCCTTTTACCGTCCGCTCAATATTAATTGGCGACTGATTCGCACCATCACAGGCAGTATATTTCTGGCTTAAATTCGACCATTGTTCAGGCTGCATATAGCCCCAATTGGCATCTGCATAGCCTGCCGTACTCAAACCAAGCACTGTTAAAAATGTGAATATTTTTTTCACAATAATTTTCCCTCTTAGAACCGTAATCAATAATTTTTCATTTAGAAAACAAATTTTTAGGCTTATGACTGCCTCATTTTTCAGAGCACAAACTACAGATTTTTACTTAATTTTGGTGAATCAATTACAAATTTCCAAACACTTAAGTCTATGAAAAGATATAGTATTTATAAATTATTATTTAAATTTCAATAAGATAATCATTTTAGTGTCCTAAACCAACTTGGAATAAAGTGTGAGTTGAATCACAATTAAAGTGGTGAATATTTATGCAATATTTACATGAAACTTCTAGGGCGTGTCATCAATTAGCTTGAGGAAAACCGCCTTGTCCCCATTATACTTTTATGACTAAACGCTATGCATTAAAAGATGAGCAGTGGGAACAGATTAAAGATCTGTTACCTGGACGAATGGG
>NZ_VOYB01000051.1:0-4442 GCF_013420445.1 Acinetobacter sp. YH01006
GCAGGGTCGTGCGGTGGTGCGCCCTTAGATATTATTAAGAAATACATTCAAAACCAACAAGGTTAAAATCTGTGAAATTCACCTCCACCCTGACTGTCGGGTGGAGTCCTCTTTCACTTACAGATAGTAAATTGCATATTCCTATGTAAATCTACCCCCTATTCCTATTTGCACCCTACCATTCATTTCTGTTCGTATAAGCCACTAGGCATGCCAAACTCTTGATTAATAGTATCAATATTGATACTATTAATCATTGGCACTATTGAGCATTTAAATGGCAAATCTTGATCAACTTATAGAACAAATGCGGAATAATCCAAAAAATATCCGCTATGTCGATTTACTCAAGGTTTGTAAGCAATATTTTGGTGAACCAAGACAAACAAGTGGTAGTCACACGGTATTTAAAACACCGTGGCAAGGCGATCCTCGTATTAATCTTCAAGATGATAGCGGAAAGGCTAAACCTTATCAGGTTAGGCAAGTATTAGCTGCACTTGATAAACTTAAAACATTGTGAGGTGTCAAATGGATAGCAAACAATTTACTTATCGTGTTACATGGTCAGCAGAAGATAATGAGTATGTTGGTCTATGTGCCGAATTTCCGTCACTGTCTTGGCTCGATGCAGAACAATCTAAAGCATTTTCAGGGATTGTTGATCTTGTTGCTGAAGTTGTAGCAGATATGATCAGCAATAATGAGAAATTACCTGTACCGCTTTCAGAAAAAAAGTATAGCGGACGGTTTGCTGTTCGTGTTCCATCAATGGTTCATCAAAAACTAGCACTTGAAGCTGCGGAGCGTGGTGTGAGTATGAATCGTTTGGTATCGGCAAAATTGGCTATGTAGTTTTATATCTTGATGGTCTACTTGGAATGAGAATGACTGGTAGACCATAAACAAGAATAGCTGGTTGGTTTATCCAATAATTTGCAGAAAATGGAATAAAAATTTATCTAGACCTATCTACACATAATTTTCGTTAAAAATTAATATTCAATTTTTAGCAAGAATAGCGTTATATTTTGATCAAAAAAAATGCCCAGAGAAGGATCAATGGGCAAAACTAAGGACCTTGACGGTCATTCAGAAACTACAGCTAGCTTCTAGCTATGATTCTGCACTTAATTAAAAAAAGCTACACTGGCTGAATATATCAAAAGTTAAATCATGTGATTTATCATTAATTAACACACTTGAGAAAATGAGTTCATCACTCTGCTGATTAATACAGTAATTCACCAAACAAATCCGCTCTAATCTCTTCCAGGCTCAGATCTGATTTCATTCTATTACAGAGTGGATGAACCAGCAGACCATTCTCTAGCACCCCTTGGCCACCTGCGGCTTTGGCAATCCGATGATCCGATTCAGTAGAATCGAGATAGATTAATCCATCACAAATGGGGCAAAAGTTATGATTACCCACCAGAAAATTGTGCTTAAGCAAATTTTTGGTTAATGCTGAAAAGGCCTTGGGCTTTGATCGAGAGATCGGGCTAATCGATTCAACATATCCGACTACATGCTCTACAACCCCATCATCATAATTACCCAAAAATCTTTCAGAATAAAACTCATTAAAGTTGATGTACTTGAAAGCCTTTGACATCGACAAAATAAAGGTGTTCAGGCATTCTTCATCTTCAAAATCGACATCCATTTCCAGGCTTAAACAGATAAAGGCTTTATAAACGATTTGTAGCCGATCATAGCCTTTAATCCCACTGCCGAACTTACCGACCGTTTCAGTGGTCGCCACTGGAAAATTGGCAATCAAGAACTCAATACTACGGCGGACACGTGTAAACTCTTTAAAGCTAATGGTTCGATGGTGAGTCTGCATCAGGCTTTCATGAATTTCAAACACAATAGCAAACCATGCCAGAAAGGAAGTAATCTGAAAACGCTGGTCCTTATAAAAATATAAGAACGGATGTAAGCCCAAACTCGGAACCCCAGTATTTTTTACAGGAGTGGCCATTCTGCAAAGGACCGTAAACAGATGTGACATGATCTTTTCAACGCGTTCACCCTGATTCAGGCTCATGATATTATGAATCTGATCACCCGCGATGATATTCATGAGCTCATTGACCAAGCCAATTTTTTTGCCATGACTCATTTCAGTATCTAATAATATGGTAGAGAAAAGCAGCTGATGGATCTTCTCCCCCAACTCGATCAGCGAATTTAAACGTGTATATTGAAGCTCTTCTAAATTGGATTTATTGTCATTGATATAACAACAGGCATAGATCGCATAATATGCATCACTTCCCCGACTTCTTAGATGATATTCCTCATATTTATCTAGGCGTTTAGTATCTGAATTAATCGATTGGAATACGCGTCTTGCGTCTTCTGGAGTACCAAGCACTTGCCGGAAACTGATTTTAATATCGTCTAATTTAGATTTTTGTTCTGCAAATTTAGGATCAATACAAATTTTTTGGAAGTCAGCTAGATCTCCTAAATGATTTCGCAGGTCACGAATATCTTCTTTTTGTTGATCGCTAAAATTAGGCGCTTGAGTGGCTTGTTCATCTGCAAAATATCTCTTGACCCAAGCATAAATACTCGAAAGACGATGCGCCCCATCGATAATATAGATGTTGCCGTGTATATCTTTCCAATACAAGATACACAAATTGATATTTTGATCTTCTGTACAATTCTCAATAAAGTTTGCAATTTCCTGCACACTCCAACATTCAGTAGAACGCTGGTTATCCGCTTTAAATAAACATTTGATGATGGCATGCTTTTCAAAATCAGTCAGTGCCACTTCAAAATTATCACGCTGCATTGAAGGCGACATTTCTTCTGGCAACATGACTTTACGCTGAATGATATTCGTCAGTAATCGAGTTTGGCCCATTTTTTGTTTTCTCCAGGCAGCACTTTCCTATATTCGCTAAAGCACGAAATTTGAAAGTGCATATAGTTCAATTTAGTTAAAGCGATGAATTAAATGACCGTCAATATCCGGTCAGCGCTAACAAAAGAAACCTAAGAGAAATGGGTACTTTTAAGATGATATTTTTCATATTGTAATCTCGTTGATCAATGTGAAATTTGCCAACATCTTTTCCACGAGATGGTGGCAAACCAAATAGGGGTGGAAATACCGCTCAACGAAACGGCCAGTCATAGACTGCCCTACTTGGCCTGCCATAAAGCATTGCCATGCAGACACAAAAGAGCCACTAAAAGTGACTCTTTAGTACGTTGAGATGCGGGTTTCCACGCCCGATTACAGATTTTGCTGTAATGTAATTATCATATGGGTATCTTTTTCTTTGGTCAAACCAAATTAGAATTTTTTTATTCATTTTTAAATAAAAAATATAAATCGATAACGTATGGATCAAATTGAAAGCAAAGAAAAAAATCAAATTCGCGGATTCCCAGGCCTTTGCTTTGTTAAAATCTGATTTGCCAAGCAAAGGCCTGGGCCCCTTAAATTGAACGATATCTGCTTAGGCTATTTCCATAAGGAAGTGTGTTGTACAGCTTCCAGTAGCAAATCAAATGCAAGGAATAATGTGATGTTTTTATTGCTTTGTTGATCCATAAAAAATACCTGAGTCTCTATTATTAAGTGATAAATGAGCAGCAAGAAGTTTTCCTAGTCAGGTAAATGATATTTATGCACACGTAGCTGTCTTGAACAAATTCACAGAATTATGATCTCTAATCACCAAATATCGTACACTCAACCACGCAAGTACCCATCGCACGGCACTTAATGACGCTTGTTTAGACATAATTCTAAAATAATCATATTTATTATGTTTCATCACTATCGGAAAAAACTGATGTTCTGTAAGGATTGAAAGCATAGGTTCATCCTCTGCCGTAAAATGTGAACCGTACCGGGTTTGTCGGAGAGTCAATATTCTGAGAGACTATCCCGATGACAAAATTAAAATATACCCCTGAAATCAGAGAAAGAGCGGTTCAATTATTGATTGAATCTGAAAAAGATTATCCTTCTACTTGGGCTGCGATCACCGCTATTGCTCCCAAGATAGGTTGTACTCCTGAAACACTACGTGTTTGGTATCAAAAATATTTAGATAAACAAAATCCAGTTAAAGTACAGCAGCTTTCAGACCAAGAACGTATCAAACAACTGGAACGCGAAAATAAAGAACTGCAACGCGCCAATGAAATTCTACGTAAAGCAGCCGCTTTTTTCGCCCAGGCGGAGCTCGAACGCCCACACAAATAATGGTGGATTTTATCCATAACAATAAAGACTTATATGGTGTTGATGCGATTTGTAGGATTTTACCGATCGCAGCTTCAACCTATTACCGGACTCTAGATCTCTGTGAAAATCCAGAACATCGAGCAAAGCGAGATTTACATGACTTGCATCATGCTGAGGAGATTAAACGAATTTGGAAGGAAAGTTCAGGTCGGTATGG
>NZ_VOYB01000052.1:0-4305 GCF_013420445.1 Acinetobacter sp. YH01006
CGCGACTCATGAGTGCTCGGTTATATGCGGGCCAATTGGTTGTGCGGTAGATTTTGTGTGTAGGCTTCTTCATTTGAAAATTATATCGCTGAAAAAGCCTTTACAGATAGGTTTGTGCAACAAAGCCGGCTGTAATTGATCGCCTTGGCAGTTGGAGAACTCGATGGCACCGTCAGATAATGTTGGCTGAGCCATTCATACAGTTGTTGCATCACCGGTTGACTATGCTTTTGCCGATATTCGCGGCGATGTTCTGCTGTACCATCGGTCTTTTTCCTGAGTTCTGCTTCTATGGCATACAGTTTCTGAATCAGCACTAATGCCTGTTCAGCGATCTGACTTTTCCCGGTCACATGCAGTTCATGAAATTTACGACGTGCATGTGCCATGCAGCCCACCTCAATCGTCACCGAGTTAACTCATCGAGCAGGTGATGCAGTAAAAATCGCTGATGCAGGCGCTATTGATGCCGAAGAGGGACTCTCTAATGTTATTGAAAGCGGCAAAATGTTAAGCGGTATTTCAGAATCCATAGGTCAAATCGCTTCTATGTCGACCCAAATGGCTGCAGCAGTGGAAGAGCAAGCCCATGTTACTGAAGACATTAACCTGCAAATAGTAAATATTTCAACGCTTGCCGATTTAAGTAATGACAGCTCGATGCAGCTTTCAGAGACGATTATTTATTTGAACAAGATTGCTGATGAGCTTCATAAACTGGTAGTACGGTTTAAGCGGTAATCTTTCAAGTGAAAGCCTAAAACATTTAACAGTGTATTCTTGCAGTACAATTGATAATAATCGATTAAGCAGCAAATTATTGGAGTAACGTTTTGAACGCACCTGAATTCCCTGTTGATGAAGCTGCTGGTTTACTTGCATTACAGCGAACTAATTTGCTGGATACGCCAGCAGAGAAGCGCTTTGACCGCATTACAAGATTAGCAGCGTCTGTATTTAAAGTGCCAATATGCCTTATCTCTTTGGTGGATAGTGACCGGCAATGGTTTAAATCTAAAGTGGGTCTTGACGCTTGTGAAACAGGCCGTGATATCTCATTTTGTGGCCATGCGATATTGCATGAGGATATTTTAATTGTTTCAGATGCAACAAAAGATGAGCGCTTTTCGTCAAATCCTTTAGTAACCCACGCGCCGCATATTCGTTTTTATGCGGGTGCACCGCTGCGAGAGACAAGTGGGCAACCCATCGGCACTCTATGTCTCATTGACTCCGTGGCCAGAGACTTTTCAGCAAAAGAGCAGCAAGAACTGCGCGAATTTGCAGACATGGTTGAGTATGAAATTGCCAAAGAAGATCAAGCTCGACTTCAAGAGCAGTTTTTAAAAGGCATGGCAAAAACAACCTCAATACTGGCAACACTGCCTGATATGGTATTTGTTATTGACCGAAACTTTCGTTTTTTGGTTTGCAAAGAGCATCCTGACTTACTTAAACCTCAACAAGCGATTTTGGGGCGTACCGTTCATGAGATACTACCCAATGAGCTAGGTCATCAACTCGTAGAGTGCCTCAAGCAAGCCTTTTGTAACAACGATGTGATTCATCATAACTACACGTTTGAAAAGTCAAATCAATCGTTCGAAGCCCGATACAAAAAGATTGATGATAATGAAGTATTAGTGGTCATTCGTAATACCTCTGCACAAGTTGAAGCGCAGTCAGAAATAAGACGCCTTTCTGAAGTTGCAAGGCAGACAACCAATGGTGTGGTAATAACTGATGTCAAAGGTCGAATTATATGGATTAATGAAGCCTTCTCCTTTCTTACAGGATATAGCATTGAAGAAATGCAGGGTAAAAAGCCTGGGGAGTTATTACAAAGGCCCGACACTGATCCTGCCACTGTTGCAATAATGAGAGATGCGCTTGCTCAACAGAACGGCTTTAATGTTGATGTTGTAAATTATTCAAAAGCGCAAAATTCCTACTGGGTGAGAATAGCTTGTAACCCGCTGTTTAGTGAAAGTGGTAGTTTGAGCGGCTATATTGCAATTGAAACAGATATTACAAAAGAGAAACAGGATGAAGAGCTCATAAGGAACAGTCAGAATTTACTTAAGGCCGTAATAGACGCTAACAATATAGGCACATGGCATTTTAATATTCAAACAGGCGAGTTGATTATCAATGATGAATGGGCCGCATTACTGGGTTACACACTTTCTGAGTTATTACCGGGAAACAGATACACGTGGGAAAGGCTAACGCATCCTGATGACCTGGCTTATTGTGCAACTATTCTTGAAAAGCACATGTCAGGCCTAATACCCATATATGAAGCCAATCTTCGTATGAAACACAAAAATGGTGAATGGAAATGGATAAACACCAGAGGGCGTATTTCTTCAAGGACATATGATGGCAAAGCTCTATGGTTATTGGGTACACACTTTGATATCAATGACCAAATAATTGCAGAAAAAGCGCTTAGTGATAAGTCAAGGCAGATGGAAGCTGTTGTTGAAGGGTTGCTTGATGGCATTATTACTATTGATGGTCGTGGTAAAATTCTGACATTTAACCAAGCCGCACAGGAAATCTTCGGCTATACGGAAGATGAAACGCTTGGCAAAAATATTAGCATGTTGATGGGGTCACCTCATCGAGAGCATCACGATAGCTACTTATCAAATTATATAGAACGTGGTGTCAGTGACATTACTGGGCGTATTCGTGAGCTTGAGGCCTTGCGCAAAGATGGTTCTATGTTTCCAATCGAGCTTGGTGTAGTTGAAGTTCAAATGGCTGGTGAAGTTAACTTTATCGGTGTTGTCAGGGATATCACTGAGCGTAAACAACGTGAAAATGAAATTCACCAGTTAGCATTTTATGACCCATTAACATTGCTACCTAATCGACGTCTGTTGTTGGACAGATTGACGGGAGCTATAAATCATAGCGTTCGTACAAGGAACTTCTCAGCATTATTTTTTCTTGATTTAGATAACTTTAAAAACCTTAATGATAGTGCTGGTCATAATAAAGGTGATTTGCTGTTGTGTCAGGTCGCTGAGCGTCTTGTCAACTCAGTGAGACAAGGTGATACCGTAGCGCGTTTAGGCGGCGATGAGTTTGTTATTATGGCATCAGATTTAAGTCATGAACCAACATTAGCAGCGAACCAGGCTGAGAGACTTGCACAAAAAATCGTGAGTAATTTAACAAGGGAATATAATCTTGACGGTCTAACTTACAATAGTTCGGCAAGCATTGGTGTAACACTTTTTAACAGTGAAAATCTGTCAAAAGAAGATTTGTTAAAGCAAGCTGATATGGCTATGTACAAGGCTAAATATGCTGGCCGAAATGGTGTGCAGTTTTTTGACCCGCAAATGCAAGTTGCAGTAAGCTCAAGAGCAGCAATTATTAGCGACTTATACTCTGCAATACAAAGCCAGCAATTTGTACTTTTCTATCAAAAACAGGTCAATCACCTGAAGCAGTGTATTGGTGTTGAGGTATTGTTACGCTGGATACACCCAGAAAAAGGCATGGTGTCGCCACTGCAATTTATCCCATTAGCGGAGGAAACAGGTCTTATTGTACCGATTGGCGAGTGGGTGCTAGAGGAAGCTTGCGCCACTCTGGCAAAATGGTCTTTAGAATCCGAAAAACAACACCTAAGCATTGCGGTTAACATAAGCGTAGTTCAATTTAGCAAAGATAATTTTGTTCAGACTGTTTTAAATCCATTGAAAACCTCAGGTGCAAATCCACAGTTGCTAAAGCTGGAAATTACGGAAACGTTGCTCGCAAATAACATTCCTGATGTTAAAGCTAAGATGAAAGAGTTGCAGCAGCACGGCGTGACTTTTTCAATCGATGATTTTGGTACAGGCTATTCATCCTTATCCTACTTAAAACAATTGCCTATAAATCAGTTGAAAATTGACCAAGGGTTTGTTCGAGATATTATCAATAGCAGTAATGATAGGGCCATCGCTCAGGCAGTTATAACATTAGCCAACTCAATGGAACTGCAAGTCATAGCTGAGGGTGTTGAAACAGAAGCCCAGCGCGCGTTATTGCAGAGTATGGGGTGTCACACCTATCAAGGCTATTTATACGGAAAACCGTGTCGGATAGAAGAGCTGCATTTTTAAAAGATAATTAGTAAGGTACATTAAGCGGGTTTTAATTTAGTAGTTTATGGGGGCTTTGTTGCACAAACCTATCTGTAAAGGCTTTTTCAGCGATATAATTTTCAAATGAAGAAGCCTACACACAAAATCTACCGCACAACCAATTGGCCCGCATATAACCGAGCACTCATGAGTCGCG
>NZ_VOYB01000053.1:0-3717 GCF_013420445.1 Acinetobacter sp. YH01006
CCTGCAGTTCACGATAGCTAATGCCATATTTACAATACCAGCGCACAGCCCAAAGAATGATTTCGCCCTGAAAATGCCGACCATGGAAAGGATTCATATGCTGCACCTTTAGCTAAAACAGTCTTCAGCTTACCATTCGTGGTTATTTGCAACAGTGCCCTTACTTCAAAGCCAAAATTTTTCGGGCACCATTAAGTACGAATAAAGAAACCAGTATGCCAATGATTAAGTCTGGATAAGCTGATCCCGTCCACGCCACGAGTACACCGGCAAATATAACGCCCATATTTACGACAACGTCATTCGCCGAGAAAATCCAACTGGCTTTCATATGTGCGCCATCTTCTCGATGACCAGAAATAAGATATAAGCATGTCACGTTAGCTATAAGTGCGAGCAGGCCAATAACAATCATGAGCGTTGATTCTGGCTCGCTTCCAAACATGAATCGTCTAATGACATCAACAATCACGATAACAGCAAGTAATAACTGAATCCAACCTGCGAAATGGGCTGCTTTTATTTGATATTTCGCAGCTTTTCCGACGGCATATAGCGCAATACCATAAACGGCTGCATCGGCAAACATATCTAGAGAATCAGCAATCAATCCTGTAGACGCAGCAATAATACCGCTGATGAATTCTATAAAGAAAAGTAGAGCATTAATACCTAATAACAGTTTAAGTACTTTAGCTTGTCTCACAGGATCAGGTTCATTAGGTATATCGCCTGAAGAAAGCTGTATTTCATCAAGTTTCGCCCCAAAACCCAGTCCTTCGAGTTTAGCCGTAATTTGCTGAATCCCTTCATTATGGAAGACTTTCAGTTTTCGATTGGGAAGATCAAAAGTAAGACCTTTAACTGCTTCAATATCTGCAAGAGCCATACGGACCATTTGCTCTTCAGCAGAGCAATCCATTTTAGGAATGGTGTAGGTACTTGTTTGCTTAGCCTGTTGATTGCTTATATAAGTTTCAGTCTTCACAAGCTTTGCACCAAAACCCAAAGCTTCAAGTTTGGTGGTTATATTTTCATCTTTTTGATTATGTAGAACCTTTAAAGAACGGTTAGGTAAATCAAAGAGGAGTTTTTGAACACCATCAATTGAAGATAGCGCCATACGAACCATCTGTTCTTCCGCAGAACAATCCATTTTGGGAACTAAGTATTCACTCATGTAGTGCGAATCTTTTAAAACGTCTTCAGTGCTTAAATTTTCTTTGGGATCAGAACCACAACAGGATTGTGCGGTATCTTCACAACTGTTTGAAGTGTTACAGCAAGGAGATGAAGATTTTTTTTCTTCCTCTTCACCACAACAGCTAAGCGTATTATCACAATTCTTTGAATTGTTTGCTTCTGCAATTGATGGATGATTTTCTTGTTGAGATTTCTTATCTTCGCATGGTGTTTCTTTACTACATCCACAACCACTCATAATTATACCCATTAAAAAAATTATAAACTTTGAATATTAGAATCCCTATAGTTACTATAGAGTCAAGAATCTTTGGAAATACTAACTCAATGCATTTAAAAATTGGTGAACTCTCTAAAAAAACCTCATGTTCAGTATTAACAATTAGGTTTTATGAAAAGGAAGGTTTAATTCCGGAACCGGAAAGAACGGAAGGAAATTACCGCCTTTACGATGTAGGCTATGTTGAGCGAATTAAATTTATTTTGAATTGCCGAACTTTAAATATGAGTTTGAATGAAATTCGTCAATTACTTACCTATAAAGACAAACCTGAGAAAAATTGTTCAGATGTGAATGAATTAATTGACTTACATGTCAGTGCTATCAGAGAAAATATAATCAAGCAACAAAAGCTTATTGAACAACTATCTGATTTAAGAGGTACTTGTGATGGTTTATGTACAATTGACCAATGTGGAGTTTTAAAAAATCTAGCTTGATTATCTAGACCTATGCTTTTTTCAAAAAATCGGCACTGTTGCAAATAACCACGAATGGTAAGCTGAAGACTGTTTTAGCTAAAGGTGCAGCATATGAATCCTTTCCATGGTCGGCATTTTCAGGGCGAAATCATTCTTTGGGCTGTGCGTTGGTATTGTAAATATGGCATTAGCTATCGTGAACTGCAGGAAATGCTGGCCGAACGGGGTGTGAATGTTGATCACACGACTATTTACCGTTGGGTTCAACGTTATACGAATCTAAAAATGGGAGCCTATAGCTCCCATTTTTATTGTTAAACGTTGAATCCTATATGTTTTCCTGTTGGAAGCTCTACATCAATACGGAGCTTCCCACCCATTGCCTCAACATACTTTTTCATGGTTGAAATCTTAAGATCATTGCCACGATTTTCTATTGCTGAAAGCGATGGCTGTTTTATTCCCAAAGTTTCAGCAAGCTCTTTTTGAGAAATTTCGAGTTCTTCACGAATAAGATGAAGCTGATTTTCTAGCAGTAATTCATCAGCCATTTTTTGAATACGGGCTTGGCTCTCTGGAGAGCGGCTAGCTAACAATTCTTGCAGAGTCTTAGCCATTAGATTTATCTCCTAGGGTAGTGAGATGAAGTTGGTATTGTTCATCTGCAATATCCAGCATGTCTTTATAAAAACGCTTTTTACCGCCTTTATCAGCAATACATAGAACAATAGCCTGTCGTAAGGGATCAAATGCGAAGAAAGCTCTTAAGGGTCTACCGCGATGTTGAACACGCAGTTCTTTCATATTGGTAAATTTAGACTCATACACAGTATCTACTAAAGGACGGCCTAAACTCGGTCCCTGCTGCTGTAGAACAACCAGGGCAGCTAGGACCTTCTCTTGTGTAGGTTCATCTTGCTGTTCAAGCCACTGATTAAATAGATCTGTCGTAATGACTGTCCACATACCACAACCAAAATATAGATTATAGTCTATATTTTAGGGGCATTATGTTTGTTTTGCAAATGAGAAAGGATAGGCAATAAAAAACCCCGGCATCCTGCCGGGGTTTTTCATATTGGGTTGCTAAGTATGACTCCTGTCTTACCTCACGTTCCTGGTGCGATCTTTCTTATTCTTGTTGTTTGGAACATCCTGTTCTCTATGGCTTCATCATAGGAAAATTCCACTGTTCCAGGTAGCCGCAAAGAGCCGAGATTGTTGTGCGCCAGGGCGTACAAAATAGCCTAAATTTCATCCACAGTAATTGGGGATAGTTTTCGCCCTGGAAGAGCTGAGAACATTGGGAAAATGCCAAAATTGATCATTTTCTATACAGAATTATTGGCAAGAACTATCAAAACTGCTCATAAAAAAGCCGACTTGTTTCAAAATCGGCTTTTTGCTCATTTTTGCATTTTTCTGATTTTAATAAGTTGCTGATATTTCAATTAATATACAAGTGTTGTAAGCCCAAAGTAGAAATGTCCGGTTTCTCCAAAGTAAAAATGTCCGCTTTTAGAATATGCGCTTTTGCAATTTTCTTAGCGGACGGTTTGATATGTTGGTGTCTATGTCGGATAACCGCCATTATATTTAATAAAAGTATAAGATCAGGGAAAGTTACAGTTTTTATTTAAAATTGAAGTATCCATTAGACTTATGAATATTTATAAAAGGTATATAATAGACTTCCGTCATAAATCAAAAAACGTACAATTTATTTGATCTTAAATTAATCAGCAAAATTATTTAATCCAAGGGATAATCCTTGGATGAAATTCAAAGATATTCAAAAATTATCAGACGTTA
>NZ_VOYB01000054.1:0-3621 GCF_013420445.1 Acinetobacter sp. YH01006
ATGAAGACGGCTTACGCCACCATCAAAGGTATTGAGGTGATGCGTGCACTACGCAAAGGCCAGGCCTCAGCATTTTATTATGGTGATCCCCTGGGCGAAATGCGCCTGGTAAGCAGAGTTTTTGAAACGTAAGGCCTTTGAATAAGACAAAAGGCTGCCTCATCGCTAACTTTGCAACAGTGCCCTCGCGATGACATCGCCCAGCGGCTGGCCATCATCCTGTGCATCGACCAGGGCGCCCCCGATCTCGGCGAAGGATTTCAGGGTGTCACGCACCACCCCCGCTTCGTCTGCGACCTTTGCATGGCAAATACGCTCCGAAGCACGGTAGAGACGGCCGACGATCCGGTCGTGGGTTTCGACCACTGCGTCGGCCAACATCGCCTGCCATTCCGAGACGCAAACAGCCAAGATCGCAAGCCGCCTGTCCTCCGGGAGATCGCGCATGCCGTCGGCATAATACCGTTCACCCTGCCTGCGCAGACGAGTCACCCGATGGGCAGGAACGCCGGCAAGCAGATCCTCGGGGAGATCGATGCGTTGCAGATATTCGAGCCGGTCGAGCAGCCGGTTGGCCGACGAAGAGTTCGAGCCAGGCTCGAACTGGCGCAGCCACACAAAACGGGTCACCCGATCATCAGCCGTCTCCTCGAGCAATGCCAGCAACTGTTCTCGGATCGACATAGGCAGCCGACTGGCGATCCTCGTCTCGATGCGTCGCTCGGCATCGACGAGAGCCGCGGCACAAAGCCGCTCGATCGTGGATGTCGCGGGAAGGACAGTGCGGGTGCGTCGGCACTCGGCTACGAAGCGACGGGCGATATCCTCGTTCGACACCGCCATCTCGGCTTCTCGGAACAACCATTCCTTCAGCTCGCTCGCACCACGTCCGGAGAAGGTGCGGAAGCCGTAGAGCCCCCGTAACTCGGCAAGATGCTCGTGCCGTGTTTCCTCGCGGGCAGCATAGTCTACGAGATCGTCGGCACCCAGGCCAAGCTGCGCTCCGATAAATTCGATGACCTCTGCAGGGATCAGTTCGCCTGGAGCCAGCACCCGGCCGGGATAGCGCAGGACACACAATTGCAGGGCGAAGCCGAACCTGTTGTGAGCGCGCCGACGCAGCCTGATATGCCCAAGGTCTTCATCACTCAGCGTATAGTGCTTGAGCAAATCCGTCTGTGAAGTCGGCAAGCGCAACAGCGCGTCTTTCTGCCGATCGGTTAGAGTGACGCGACGCGGCATACATGTTCCTTTTTCAAAATCTGATAGCGTTCAAGACGCTTTGTTTATGAAGCTGGTTGAGATACATTTCCAGAGGTCAATGCAATCGTGGCCGAAGCGCCGCCTCAAACCAACGTTTGTGATACATGCTGATCGGATATGCCCGCGTCTCCAAAGCCGATGGCTCGCAGTCTCTCGACCTGCAGCACGACGCCTTGCGCGCCGCAGGTGTCGAACGGTGTCAGCAGCGGTTGTAAACTGATACAGGCAGCGATTGAAAACTGATACACCATTTTGAGAAGATGGCCGCTTTGCGGAGCGGCCTTGAAACCCAAAGAGGTGTACGTGGAAATTCAACTCCTGAAGAGGCATGGGTTAAGCCTTCGGCAGATCGCCGCCGAGGTAGGCTGCGCAGTGAACACGGTGCGCCGGCACCTGGCCCTGGAGTCCGTGCCGAAGTACGAACGCAAAGTCAAACGCCAGACGAAGCTGGCGCAATTCGAGCAGTACCTGAGGGATCGGCAGCAAGCCGCTCAGCCTGACGTGATTCCGGCCACCGTGCTGTACCGCGAGATCGCCGCGCGCGGCTACGAGGGCGGGATGAGCCAGTTGAGGGCCTTCGTGCGCACCTTGCGCCCGGCGCCTCCCGCCGACCCGGTGGTGCGTTTCGAGACGGCGATGGGCGAGCAGCTGCAGGTGGACTGGGTCGAATTCCGTAAAGGCAGCGCGCCATTGCACGCGTTCTGCGCGACGCTCGGCTTTAGCCGGGCCAGCTACGTGGAGTTCGTCAGCAACATGAAGGTGGAAACCCTGATCGCCTGCCACGAGCGCGCCTTTGCGGCGTTTGGCGGCGTGACGCGGCGGGTCCTGTACGACAACATGAAGACGGTGGTGCTGGAGCGCGATGCGTACGGTGAGGGCGAGCACCGCTTCCACGCCGGCTTCCTGGACTATGCCAGGCATAGCGGTTTCGTGATCAAGCTGTGCCAGCCGTACCGGGCCAAGACCAAGGGTAAGGTCGAGCGGTTCAACGGCTACCTGCGGCGCTCGTTCTATGTGCCGCTGGCGAGCCGGCTGGCACAAAGCGGCCAGAAGCTCGACGTCGTGACGGCCAACGTGGAAGTAGCCCACTGGCTGCGCGAGGTGGCCAATGCGCGCATCCACGGCACCACCGGCGAGCCGCCAGCCGAAGCATTGAAGCGGGAAGTGGAGCACCTGCAAGCGCTGCCGGCACCGTGGCGGGCGGATATCGCGGCAGCCAGGCCGCAACCGACTACCGCAGCACCTGCGGTGCCGCGGCCGGCGGCAGTGGTGGAGCGGATCGCGCAACCTTCTCCAGTGCAGCATCCGTTGCAGGTGTATGACGCGCTGCTGGTGCGGGTATCGGAAGGAGTGGCGGCATGAACCTGCAGCATGAGCGTATCGCGACGTTGTGCGAGAGCCTGAACCTGCCGTTTATAGCCCAGGGCTACGGCGCCGCAACCCAGAAGGCAGCGAAGCAGGAAATGGCCTACAGCGACTTCCTGGAGGGGCTGCTGAGGGAAGAAGTCGCTGGGCGCAACGTGCGCAAACAAAGCACGATGACCCGGTTGGCAGGATTCCCGGCGGTGAAGACGCTGGATGAGTTTAACTACGACTTCGCCAAAGGCGTCAAACGCAGCCAGATCGAGGAACTGGCCGGCCTGGGATTCGTCGAGCGGCATGAGAACGTGGTGCTGGTCGGCCCCAGCGGCGTGGGCAAGACGCACCTGGCGATGGCACTGGGTTACAAGGCGACGCAAGCCGGCATCAAGACGCGCTTCACGACTGCGGCCGACCTGATGCTGGCGTTGACGACGGCGCATACCCAGAACAATCTGAAGGCGGTGATGCACCGCGCGATCAAGGCATATCGGCTCTTGATCATCGACGAGATAGGTTACTTGCCGATGAACCGGGAACAGGCAAACCTGTTCTTCCAGGTGATCGCAGCCTTGTATGAACGCAGCAGCCTGATCGTGACCAGCAACCTGCCGTTCGGGCAATGGGACACGACCTTCGCGCAGGATACGACGCTGACCGCGGCCCTGCTCGACCGGCTGCTGCACCATGCGCACATCGTGCCGATTGCCGGGGAAAGCTATCGGCTGAAGCACCAGCGACAGGCCGGGATGATGAGGGGGAGCGATGTTGCAGAAATTGGCTGAACACGGACGGTGTTCAGCGACGGCGGTGTATCAGTTTTAAATCGCTGGCACGAAAAAATCTGTATCAGTTTTCAATCGCCGTTGACAAACGGGACAATATCTATGATGATCTTGCTTCCGGCGGTCGTGATGATCGCCCTGGCTTGACTGCCTGCCTCAAGTCATTGCGTGACGGCGATGTGCTGGTGGTCTGGAAGCTCGATCGCCTCGGACG
>NZ_VOYB01000055.1:0-3613 GCF_013420445.1 Acinetobacter sp. YH01006
GTAAATTTTCAGCGTTGCTGGCTCCCCGTCAGCCGGATTGGGTTGCATCGCAGGGGTGTCGAAAGAGTCAACTGCGGTCCAAAGCTGTTGGACTTGGGTGAAAAGGGCGTTTATTCTTCCTATACGTTGTTCAGAATAACATTGTTCCGCCAACAATCAATTCGGTAGATATTGAACCTGAATATAGGGATATATTTAACTTGACGTTACACCAATCACAACAACGGCAAGTGAATTACGCAATGAGTAATACTTTTGGTTTTGGCGGACACATTGCCACAAGTATTTTTAAAAAATATGCTGAATAGAGAGTAGGTGCTAACTTCGGTTTGCTCGTGTTGGCGCTAAATCGAAAGTTCAAGTATCCCAACATGTTCCTTCGTATAGAAGTTAAAAGTTGGCAATTATCGTAGAACAACCTACAGACAACACCAATATGTAACCGATAAATAATTACAAAATATGACCGACAGAGTAAACATCATCAATAACTACATCGATGGATACAACCAATTTGATATCAAAAAAATGGTTGCAGACCTTGACGATAATATTGTTTTTGAAAACATTCAAAATAATGATATAAGTTTATCGCTGAAAGGGTTAACAGCGTTTAAACAACAGGCAGAAACAGCAAAAACATACTTTGCAAAGAGAACACAGACAGTTAAATCGTTTAGGCATTTTGACAACAGCACTGAAATAGAAATTGATTATACAGCAATTTTAGCAATTGACTTTCCGAACGGCTTAAAAAAAGGGCAAAAGCTAAAGTTATCAGGAAAATCCGTGTTTGAATTTAAAAAAAACAAAGTGATTAAATTGACAGACATTAGTTGACATTAAAACCAGCGAACAAGAATATGACTTTACTAAAACATAAAAAAATTACAATAATTGGTGCCGGGCCTGTTGGATTAACAATGGCGAGATTGTTACAGCAAAACGGCGTGGACATTACAGTTTACGAGAGAGACAAAGACCAAGATGCAAGGATTTTTGGTGGGACACTTGATCTGCACAGGGATTCGGGACAGGAAGCAATGAAAAGAGCGGGATTGTTACAAACTTATTATGACTTAGCTTTACCAATGGGTGTAAATATTGTTGATGAAAAGGGCAATATTTTAACCACAAAAAATGTAAGACCCGAAAATCGTTTTGACAATCCTGAAATAAACAGAAATGACTTAAGGACTATCCTATTAAATAGTTTACAAAATGATACCGTCATTTGGGATAGAAAACTTGTTACCCTTGAACCTGATAAGGAGAAGTGGATACTAACTTTTGAGGATAAATCGAGTGAAACAGCAGATCTGGTTATTATTGCCAATGGTGGAATGTCTAAAGTAAGAAAATTTGTTACCGACACGGAAGTTGAAGAAACAGGTACTTTCAATATACAAGCCGATATTCATCAACCGGAGGTGAACTGTCCTGGATTTTTTCAGCTTTGCAATGGAAACCGGCTAATGGCTGCTCATCAAGGTAATTTATTATTTGCGAATCCTAATAATAATGGTGCATTGCATTTTGGAATAAGTTTTAAAACACCTGATGAATGGAAAAGCAAAACGCGGGTAGATTTTCAAGACAGAAATAGTGTCGTTGATTTTCTCCTGAAAAAATTTTCCGATTGGGACGAACGCTACAAAGAACTGATTCGTTTGACATCATCTTTTGTAGGGTTAGCGACACGAATATTTCCCTTAGATAAGTCTTGGAAAAGTAAGCGTCCATTACCCATAACGATGATTGGAGATGCTGCTCATTTGATGCCTCCTTTTGCAGGACAAGGCGTAAACAGTGGGTTGATGGATGCCTTGATATTGTCGGATAATCTGACCAATGGGAAATTTAACAGCATTGAAGAGGCTATTGAAAATTATGAACAGCAAATGTTTGCTTATGGAAGAGAAGCACAGGCAGAATCAATAATAAACGAAACGGAAATGTTCAGCCTCGACTTTTCTTTCCAAAAACTAATGAATCTATAAAACAGAAAGGCGAGGAAATGAAAGAGAAAATAGTTAAAAAAAACGGAATAAGACTTTTTACCGAAAGTTTTGGATGTGAAAAAGATCCGGCAATACTCTTGATTGCGGGAGCAACGGTATCCATGTTGTATTGGGATGCTGAATTTTGCCAGAAACTATCTGAAAAGGGATTTTTTGTTATTCGCTACGACAATAGGGACGTAGGAAAATCTACTAATTACGAACCGGGTTCAACCCCCTATGATATTGTTGACTTAACCCATGATGCTATTTCAATTTTGGACGGCTATAAAATAGTCAAAGCCAATTTTGTGGGAATTTCACTGGGCGGACTGATTTCTCAAATAGCATCAATAAAATATGCCGACAGGGTAAGTTCAATAACACTAATCTCATCAGGTCCTTGGGGCGACTCAGACCCCACAATTCCTGAAATGGATACGCGTATTTTAGATTTTCACGGAAAAGCTGAAACCGTAGATTGGACAAATGAAGACAGTGTGGCAAATTATTTAATTCAAGGTGCTGAATTGATGAGCGGCAGGAAACAATTTGACAAACAAAGAAGTGAAAAACTGATTAGAGCCGAATTTAAAAGAGCTAATAACTATATAAGTATGTTCAATCATGCGGCACTGCAAGGTGGTGAAGAATACTGGAACAGATTGAGCGAAATCAATCAACCAACCTTAATTGTACACGGAACGGACGATAAAATATGGCATTTTAAGAATTCAGCAGTTTTACTTGAAAAGATAAACGGCTCAAAACTAATAACGCTTGATGGAACCGGACACGAACTACATTTCGAAGATTGGAATAAAATTATTGATGGAATAACGCAACATACAACAAATAACAAAAGAATGAACAAATAGGGTATTATGTATTTCCAAATCAACGGTTTAGAGATTGAAGCTAATATCAATGTGTTATGACGCTCAAGCTGGTGGAGCCGCTGCGCGAGCTGTTTAAAGATGAGGTGCGCAAGATCGGTATGGAGTTAGGTCTGCCCTACGACATGGTTTACCGTCATCCCTTCCCTGGCCCTGGCTTGGGTGTGCGTATTCTTGGCGAAGTAAAAAAAGAATATGCCGACAGGTTGCGCTTGGCTGATGCCATCTTTATCGAAGAGCTGTATGCCGCTGACCTGTATCACAAAACCAGCCAAGCCTTCGCTGTATTCTTGCCAGTGAAGTCGGTTGGCGTAGTGGGCGATGCCCGCCGCTATGAGTATGTGGTGGCATTGCGCGCAGTAGAAACTATCGATTTTATGACAGCGCGCTGGGCACACTTGCCGTATGAGTTTTTAGAAACGGTTTCTAGCCGCATCATTAATGAGATTCCCGGTATTTCGCGGGTAACCTACGATGTTTCCTCAAAGCCGCCGGCAACTATTGAGTGGGAGTGACGGGCACTGGCTGGCAATGTCTAGCAACGGCAGGCATTTCGGCTGAGGGTAAAAGAACTTTCCGCTAAGCGATAGACTGTATGTAAACACAGTATTGCAAGGACGCGGAACATGCCTCATGTGGCGGCCAGGACGGCCAGCCGGGATCGGGATACTGGTCGTTACCAGAGCCACCGACCCGAGCAAACCCTTCTCTATCAGA
>NZ_VOYB01000056.1:0-3513 GCF_013420445.1 Acinetobacter sp. YH01006
AGAAATCCAGGCAAGACAGCCAGATCACGCAATTTGGGCGGATTCTGAATGAGTTAAACATTGATATTATCTTCGCCAATTCACCCCAGGCCAAAGGTCGCGTAGAGCGAGCGAATAGAACCCTTCAGGACCGTTTGATCAAGGAGATGCGCCTGGAAGGCATCTGTTCGATTGCAGAAGCAAATGCCTGGTTGCCCTGCTTTATTGAGCAGTTCAATCAGAAGTTCGCCAAATGTGCGCGAAACTCAAAGAACCTGCATCGACCATTAACCGAATCTGATCTTGAACTGGATGATATTTTTACCTGGCAGGAACCGCGTAAGGTCACCAAGAACCTGACGATTACCTATGACAAATGTATTTATCTGCTTGAACCGACAGAGCTGAATCATAAGCTTGCTGGGCAATACATTTCATTTCTGGAGTATCCGGATGGCACTGTGGCCCTCATGCATGAAGGACGAAAGCTCAACTACAGCATCTTCAATAAATTGGCTGGGCTGCAGCAAAATGAGATTGTTGAGAATAAACGGTTAGGTTCAGTCCTGGCGCATATCCAGCAACAACATGAAGAATTGGAGAAACAGAATAAACGTTCCCGTGCCAAGAAAAGTATGCCGAGCCGTAAAGCTCAGAAAGCTGTTATTGAACAAAGAAATTTAAATCCTGTGCTTGACTCTTGTGGTTAAAAACAGGACATTTTAAATGGTTTATCGCATAGACATTTTAATTGGTGAATAACAACACTTGTATATTAATATAGATATCAACTACTTAATAAAACAAGAAAAATCCAAGAATGCCCAAAAATCCGATTTTGAAACAAGTCGGCTTTTTTATGAGCGGTTTTGATAGTTCTTGCCAATAATTTTGTTTAAAAAGTAATCAATTTTGAGATTTTTCAAATTTTATCAATGCCCCAATGTCCAAAATTATCCACATTTTTTGTGGATAAAATTTAGGCTATTTTGTACGCTTTAGCTTACATAAATTCCGGCCCTTTGCGGCTATTCGGAATAGTGGAATTTTCATATGATTGAATGGTCAGGAACAGGAAGTTCCATATAATTAAAAATAAGTACCAGGATGGCGCTATATAAGACAGGCAAAAGCACAGAGACCTAATGTTCCAATAAAAACCCCCGGCAGGATGCTGGGGTTTTTTATTATCTTAAATATTTAAATCAGAGTTGGATGAGCATCCAGAATGCGAATTAAAGTCGCTGCAGGACCAGTCGGATAGCGACGGCCTTGTTCCCAGTTTTGTAGAGTTCTGGCACTGATATGCAAACGTGCAGCAAATTCAGCTTGGGTTAAGCCTGTTTTCTCACGTACTTCTTTAATATCTGGTAATTCAAGCTCAGTCACTCGGCTTTCTTTCATCTCATTGCGTTTGATGGCACCAGCTTCTTTAATCGAAGCAACTAGGTCATCAAATAAGTTGTTATCCATGAAATTACTCCTTCACTAATTGACGCAGGATCGAGGTTTCTTTGTCTGTCAGATTATCTTTCACGGACTTTGGATAATTCATAAAAAATGAGTTCTTTTCTAAATGATATCTTTAGGCTAGGTAAAAATAAAAAACCACACTTAAAAGTGCGGTCAATTTGGAGAACGTCTCAGGTCTAAAAAGAAAAAAATAGTTAATTTTCCTCTTCACAGAAATTAGTAGAGCAATGCTTTCCTGATCTTTTTATCTGTCTTATACTGCGACAAAGCATATACAGCCCAGATTGCGGCCGGAATCCACCCTAGAATCGTAATCTGAAGAAATAAGCACATCATTCCTGCAAATGGACGACCTATCGTAAAAAACAGCAGCCAGGGAAAAATTAAAGCAACCAAAAGTCTCATATTACGGTCCTACTGATACGTTATTTCAGGTGAATTAATTTTCATTGAAGGGGTAAATTAAACAATTTTCGATCACGTTCGTCTGTTAAATACTTATCCATTTGTGTAATTAATTTGGCTCTAGCCTTTTCATCATCTCCGGTAATTTTCAACAGCAGGATCCGATTAAAATCTTGCGTCTAATATCACTGAGAAAATCCACGATTTGATGCATTTGTATCATCATCTTGATTAAGCCGGTTTTTCTTGCCGAATGGCTAAGAGACTTGTTTAGGTGTACTAATCAAAGTCGTGAAACTTTGATTAAAGAATAAGCGTGGAACGTGAAAAATCATAAAAAAAGCCCGGTCATGGAAACTCGGGCTATCAACTAGGAATTACAGCATTGATTTATATAGATAATTATAACGCATTTTGTATAACGTGTATTATGTTATTTTTAGGAAGTCTTTAGAGTTATCTTTCAAGTAACTGACCTATTTCTAACCTGGTATAGCCACGTTCTTTAAAGATCAAAATAATTGCTTTTTTATAGTCTTCAGAAGTAGAACTCTTATATTTAGTTATCAGTTGATTCTCAGAATTCAGCTCAAGATCATTTTTGATGGTCAATACTTCGCTAGAGATCTTGTTAAAGATATTTAGGTTAAACATACAGGCACTCATCATCCGTATTATAGCGGCCCGACTATAACGAATACCTGTCTTAGCTACGCTAGACACCCTTGGCCGCAAGGATTACAAATTAAGAGAAATTCCGCAAGTTTTTGTCTATTGAAAGAATAAATAATCTCCTAACTGTTATCTATTTAGACAGATATGAAATTAATCCACCCCTAACCCTTTAAACACCGCATCCACCGGATCTGCATAAAAGCTGGTCTGGAACTTGGTAAACAGTTCCACAGGAATCGTTGGGATATCTGCCGCACTACTCATTGGTAAAGCAACCTTCTTGGCACCCGCATCAAAAGCAACTTGCAGACATTCGGCAATACTTTCCACCGGTGTCACTGAACCACCCAAGCTCATATCACCCAGTACCACCATCTGACTTTGTACCGATCGTCCTAAGAGGCCAGAAGCGAAAGCCACTAAACTTGGCAGAGCAAGATGGCTGAGCGGGCCGGTATTCTGGGCACTGTTGCAAATAGAAATTTGAGTCGATGATGTTCCCTTTAAAAAGTGCTTAGAGACCGAAAACTCTATTCACCAGATAGACTTCACCCTGAGGCTGACCATAATAAAATGACGAAGCTTGGCCTTTACGTAGTGCACGCATGACTTCAAT
The DNA here is from genome assembly GCF_013420445.1 of Acinetobacter sp. YH01006. NCBI lineage: Bacteria > Pseudomonadati > Pseudomonadota > Gammaproteobacteria > Moraxellales > Moraxellaceae > Acinetobacter > Acinetobacter sp. YH01006. Next base: position 3,149 of record NZ_VOYB01000056.1, read on the forward strand.
ACCTTTAATTGTGGCATAAGCCGTCTTCATAGATTTGAATCCTAACGTGGCCCTGATGATCCGCTTTAGCTTACCATGATCACATTCAATCACGTTATTTTTATACTTAATCTGCCTGTGCTCAAGGTCTGGTGGACATTTACCTTCCCGTTTTAACCGTGATAAAGCACGTCCATATGTGGGTGCTTTATCCGTGTTGATCACTTGTGGAATTTGCCACTTCTTCACATTATTTAACATTTTTCCAAGAAAACAATATGCTGATTTGGTATTACGTCTAGAAGAAAGATAAAAATCAATGGTATCGCCACGTTGATCGACTGCACGATACAGATAAGACCATCGTCCATTCACTTTTACATAGG
>NZ_VOYB01000057.1:0-3475 GCF_013420445.1 Acinetobacter sp. YH01006
GCATGTTCCGCGTCCTTGCAATACTGTGTTTACATACAGTCTATCGCTTAGCGGAAAGTTCTTTTACCCTCAGCCGAAATGCCTGCCGTTGCTAGACATTGCCAGCCAGTGCCCGTCACTCCCACTCGATTGTAAACAAGCACACAAAACCCTTTAGTGACAACAATTTGCAAGAACTATCAGGCTCAGTGCCATGAAAAATACCATGACCAGATCATGAGGTTGAACACGGCTTGCGCCGGCAGCGTTCACGCTCCTGGTCGGCGATCTCGCCCGGCTGCAATGCTAGCTCAGCATCGGTCATGCGCTCCAGCACGTCGCGTAGGCGGATGGTGCAAGGAATGGGCGGCAGCTCGAACTCATAGCCGCCGGCGATCATTTCGGCCGCAATCTCCTCGGTGATGAAAAACGGCTCGTCGTCTTGGTTCGGCTTCTTCATGCCCTTTCCTCCTGGCGCTCATCCTGGCCGACAGCGGCCAGGGCATCGGCTTCCGTCAATGCGTCCTCCACGAACGCGCCGTGCTGCTTCGCTTCGGCCTGGCTGACCTCGGCCCATATCCGTTTCACCTGGGCCGCACTGTACCCGGCCAGCTCGGCGGTCTTGTTGATGCTGTAGCCGGACTTGCGCAGCGCGACAACTTGGGCGCGGCGCTTCGGATCAGCACGGCGGCCCTTGTACCGCCCGGCCTGGCGGGCCAACTCAATGCCTTGGCGCTGGCGTTCGCGCCTGTCCTCGTAGTCGTCGCGGGCCATCTGCAAGGCCAGGCGAAAAAGCATGATCTGCACGGCTTCCAGCACGATCTTGGCGACGCCCTGGGCCTCGGCCGCCAGGTCGGATAGATCGACCACGCCAGGGACGGCCAGGCGTGCGCCTTTGGCCTGTATCGAGGCCACCAGGCGCTCGGCCTCGGGCAAAGGTAGGCGGCTGATGCGGTCGATCTTCTCGGCAATGACCACCTCGCCGGGCTGTAGGTCGCCGATCATGCGCAGCAGCTCAGGCCGGTCGGCGCGTGCGCCGGATGCCTTCTCACGGTAGATGCCGGCGACGTAGTAGCCGGCGGCCTTCGCGGCCGTAGTGATCGCCTCTTGGCGTTCCAAGTCCTGCGCGTCGGTGCTGACGCGCAGATAGACCCGCGCCACCATCGGCGCGGCTACTGGCTTCGTCCTGCGCATACTTGCGGGCTCCTTTGGGCATACTCAAATGCACCCATCTTAAACTGGCAGCTAATGTACAAAAGTTGATAGAAGCACACAAGTTCAATTTTGCACTTCTGCCCCACTATTGCAAAACTGCTTGTTAGTAGCCGTTTTTTCTTACTGTTTATAGATTCAATAATTTTTGAAACGAAAAATTGGGACTAAACATTTCGGTTTCGTTTTCTGTCGATTCGTCCTGCGTATCTTTTGCATAAACAAACATTTGTTGTTCGTAGTTTTCGATGGCATTTTCAATACTTGTAAATTCTCCGTTTGTAAGGTTTTCAGACAATATCAAAGCATCCAATAATCCCGTATTTACACCCTGTCCTGCAAAAGGCGACATCAAATGAGCAGCATCGCCAATCATTGTTATGGGTAATGGACGGTTACTTTTCCAATCATTGTTCAAAGGAAATTTCCTTGTGGGCAAGCATTGAAATGTTGATACCGAACGTATTAATTGTTTGTAAACTTCACTCCATTTGGAAAATCTTTTCAATAAAAAATCGGCAACGCTGTTTCTGTCCTGAAAATCTAAGGGAATTTTATTTTTCCATTCATCGGGCGTTTTAAAACTAATTCCTAAATACAATGCACCATTATTATTGGGATTGGCAAACAATAAAATGCCCTGATGTCCCGCCATTAATCGGTTGCCGTTGCATAGCTGAAAAAATCCGGGACAGTTTATTTCCGGTTGAAGAATATCAGCTTGGATGTTGAAAGTACCGGTTTCTTCAACTTGCGTGTCGGTAACAAAGCTCCTTATTTTCGACATTCCACCATTGGCAAGAATAACCAAATCTGCTGTTTCACTCGGTTTATTCTCAAAAGTTAGTGTCCACTTCTTCTTACCAGGTTCAAGCATAACAAGTTTTCTATCCCAAATAACCGTGTCGTTTTCTAAACTATTCAACAAGATAGCCCTTAAGTCATTTCTGTTTATTTCAGGATTGTCAAATCGATTTTCGGGCTTTACATTTTTTGTGGATAAAATATTGCCTTTTTCATCAGCAATATTTACACCCATTGGTAAGGCTAAGTCATAATAAGTTTGTAACAATCCCGCTTTTTTCATTGCTTCCTGACCTGAACCTTTGTGTAGGTCAAGGGTTCCACCAAAAATTCTTGCCTCTCGGTCGTTGTCTCTTTCGTAAACTGAAACGTCTATGCCGTTTTGCTGTAATAATTTTGCCATAGTCAGTCCAACGGGTCCACCACCAATTATTGCAACGTTCTTATCACTAAGTAAATTCATTTGTTTGTCTGTATCTATTCGCATTGTCATTCAAAAATGGCACATAACAAGTGGCTATACGCCAAATGGCGTATATATCCACTATATCTTATTTTGCTAAACCTTTCATTATCAGTGACAAATCCGTTTTCAACCGTTTACCGTTCGTTTCTACTCTCTCAAAAGGATTTATATTCATAGTGCTTTTTGTTAAGTTTTGCTCAAATATACAAATCCTTTCTATATATCTAACAAATCCATCGGACTTTTTAATTGTTCCATTCCCTTGGTGGTAATATGTGTATAAACCTCAGTTGTTTTACTGCTTGAATGACCTAACAACGATTGAATATAACGTAAACTCGTACCATTCTCAAGCAAATGCGTTGCAAAGCTATGTCGTAAGGTATGTACAGTAACTTCCTTTTGAATCTTTGCTTTTAAAACAGCTGCTTTAAAAATGTTTTGAATACTTCGGCTTGAGTATGCGCCACCTTTTTGACCTTCAAATAAATAATCTTTTGGTTTATATTCCATAAAGTATGTTCTTAAAATAATTAATGTTTTCTCAGATAAAATGGTATAACGATCTCTTTTTCCTTTTGACTGTTCTATACGAATTTGCATGCGCTTGGAGTCAATGTCTTTTATTTTCAGGTTTATACATTCAGAAATGCGCAAACCTGCCGAATAAATAGTCATCAGAATAGCCTTGTGTTTCACGTTTTCAATAGCGCGTAGTACCCGAATGGTTTCTTCTTCACTCATCACAACAGGAAGTGTTTTTTCTTTTTTTGGTCTTTCGATGAAATATGTTTTCCGTTGTCCACCCAAAACACGTTCGTAATAAAACTGGCACTGTTGCAAAGTTAGCGATGAGGCAGCCTTTTGTCTTATTCAAAGGCCTTACATTTCAAAAACTCTGCTTACCAGGCGCATTTCGCCCAGGGGATCACCATAATAAAATGCTGAGGCCTGGCCTTTGCGTAGTGCACGCATCACCTCAATACCTTTGATGGTGGCGTAAGCCGTCTTCAT
>NZ_VOYB01000058.1:0-3293 GCF_013420445.1 Acinetobacter sp. YH01006
TCTGATAGAGAAGGGTTTGCTCGGGTCGGTGGCTCTGGTAACGACCAGTATCCCGATCCCGGCTGGCCGTCCTGGCCGCCACATGAGGCATGTTCCGCGTCCTTGCAATACTGTGTTTACATACAGTGATGTGTGCTTAAAAAACAGGAGGGTTTAACTTGGTAAACTATACATACTCATTAGGAGTTTACCATGAGCAAGAAACAGAAGACTTACACCGCAGAATTTAAAGCTGAAGCCATAAAAGCCATTGAAGAGAACCAAGGTAATGTATCGGAATCCGCTAGACAACTTGGCATTTCAATGCAAACCCTTTCGAACTGGAATAACAAAGCAAAGGCTGGAACTTTAGCAGGCACAAAACAGTATTCGCCCGATCTAAACGCCTTACTCGAAGAAAATAAGAAGCTTAAACAACAGCTCAAAACAGCTGAAATGGAACGTGAATTTTTAAAAAAGGCAGCAGCGTACTTTGCCAAAGAAAGTCAGTGAGGTACGCCTATATGAAATCGCAAAGCCACTTATTTCCGATTATTTTAATGGCTCGATTACTTCGTGTATCCGTTTCTCGCTTTTATGATTGGCTAAAGCGAGGCATGAGTAAAAGATCAATTCAGCGAAATCAGCAGACAATTTTGGTCAAAATAGCCCATGAAGAAACCAAACAAAGCTATGGCTATGTTCGATTAACCAAGCATTTACAAGCGCAAGGTATCAAAATAAGTACGTATGCTGTGCGCCAAATAAAAAAATCAAATCAGTTGTATTGTAAGCGCCATAAGCGTTTCAAAAGAACCACGAACAGTGATCACAACCGTTCTATTTATGACAATTTACTCAAGCAACAGTTTTCAATGACGAAGCCTAATCTTGCGTGGTCGAGTGACATTACCTACATTTGGACGGCTGAGGGCTGGTTGTACTTGGCAGCTGTCAAAGATCTTTACACGAAACAGGTTGTTGGCTATAGCTTAAATGAGCGCATGACAGCCAAGCTTGTTTGTGATGCATTGAATATGGCTATTCGCAATCAGAAACCTGCTAAAGATCTCATTGTACATTCAGATAGAGGCAGCCAATATTGCAGTAATGAATATCGAAACTTACTTGAGAAATTTGATTTTCAGGGTTCAATGAGCAAAAAAGGCGACTGCTTTGATAATGCACCGATAGAGAGTTTCTGGGGCATACTCAAAAATGAACTAGTCCATCATCGCAACTACAAAACAAGGGAAGAAGCCAAAGCGGATATTACAAAATATATAGAGTTATTTTATAATCAGCGAAGAATTCAAAAAGGCTTGGATTTTAAGACACCAAATCAAATGGCAGAAGACTTTTATCGGTTAGCTGCCTAGAATCTCCCAAGTGAAAGTCTCCTGCTAATTCAGCACACATCACTGTTGATAAATTTTCTAAACAAAAAGGATCAAACTAATCTATAAGCTTTGTGGGTTAGAAAAAAAATAACTCACTTTGCATTGATCATATTTAAATTCTTGTTTTATCCATAGCACTAACCTATTAATTTTAAAAAATAATAGGTACTGGCTAAATAGCAAATCGATACATATCTTTTTCATAGAGGAAATATGATTTTAGTAAGTTCTTGTCTGGCTGGCTTAAAGGTACGTTATAACGGGACGCATAGCTTAAACGAAAAAATCGAAAAATTAGTCAAAGATGGAAAAGCTACTATGGTATGTCCAGAGATTCTTGGCGGTTTATCAACACCACGCGAACCTGCCGAGATTTCGGGAGGTAATGGCGATGATGTCTTAGATGGAAAAGCCTGTGTAATTGAAAAATCAGGAAAGGATGTGACTTCAATCTATATTGAAGGGGCATATAGAACTTTAAAAAAAGTTCAATTATTAAAAGCTACTCTGGTAGTGCTTAAAGAAAATAGCCCTTCATGTGGTAGTTCAATGATTTACGATGGTCAATTTAATGGGAATAAGATCTATGGCAATGGAGTTACCTCCGCTTTGCTTAAACGTCATAATATAAAAGTCATTTCAGAAGAAACTTTTTGGCAACTTTTACCCTAGTTCCTCCGCTTTTATTTAAAATCTTCATGCAACTCCAACCACGCCCCCCTTTGCAATATCAAGTCTCTTCGGTATTTAGAGATATAGTGAGGTAATAATCTAAGAAGCATATCCATTACTTCCACATCAGTTAAAAAGTAGTGGTTCAATTTTATGCTGTAATTCTTTAACAATTTTAGCAAGCTGATCATGTAAAACTAACCAACATTGCTCATGACCTTGCCCAATATATTCATCTATTATGAGTTGCAAAATGTCTTGATCTATCTGACTTAAGAATTCTAAAAACCATGTCGCAGCAACATCCTTGGCAACTATTGTTTTATGATCTAATGTATAAGCTATACGGCATAGCGCTAAAATTTGATTACATTCATCCTGATCGTCTTTCCAATGAGCAATAATTTGTGGATAAGTTTTTTGCATGGCAAATATTAATTGTTCATAGCTAATTGGATTTAACCAATCGCAAATATCAGGTCCAAAGATAGTAATGTTATGTAATTGGGCAGTTTTAAGTAAAATACTAATATCTGGATCAGATTGACTATAAAGTAATTCACCTTTGAGTAATTCTTCTCTCAACCACTCGCCATATTGTAGCTGATATGTATATGGATGATTTTTATTGGTAATACTCCCTTTTTCTAATATCGTAATTTCTAAGGCACGCGCTGTAGCATGACCAATCGGAACAGATATATTTAGAAAATTCTGCGCTAATTGTTTTCTTTCCTGATCGGTAATTTCACGTTCAATAATAACTAAAATATCAAGATCACTTTTATGTTTTAAACCACCATCAACATACGAACCATATAAATAAATAGCATAAAGCTTATCTTTAAAATTTTTTTGTAAAAGCTGTTTTACACTTTCAACTTGGCGACACTCTTCATCATTTAAGCTTTGCATATGATTTTTAATTTAAAAAAATAAGTAATGAATTCATAGAGCATTATACAGAATAAGTGTAAATAATTTAATCAATTAGTAAATAACATACTATTTTTACAATATATTTACTTTCAATATAGAGTTTAATACATAAAACTCTATCAATCAAAAAAAGCTTGAAACAACATCTGAATAGTAAGAGTCATTTCCTCCTCACTTAGAGATGGATCCGGAAATTTGAACAACTCCTATAAGTGATACTCTGCTCCTCAAATGATGTTATAAACATCAATATATGGAGTATTTTATGGCACGTAGACCAAGAAGAAATCATTCAAACGACTT
>NZ_VOYB01000059.1:0-3090 GCF_013420445.1 Acinetobacter sp. YH01006
TGTTCCATTTTAGAGATTTGTTTAAGATAAGATATAACTCATTGAGATGTGTCATAGTATTCGTCGTTAGAAAACAATTATTGTGACATTATTTCAATGAGTTATCTATTTTTGTCGTGTACAGAGATTATTATAGAAGCCCCCATGAATAAATCGCTCATCATTTTCGGCATCGTCAACATAACCTCGGACAGTTTCTCCGATGGAGGCCGGTATCTGGCGCCAGACGCAGCCATTGCGCAGGCGCGTAAGCTGATGGCCGAGGGGGCAGATGTGATCGACCTCGGTCCGGCATCCAGCAATCCCGACGCCGCGCCTGTTTCGTCCGACACAGAAATCGCGCGTATCGCGCCGGTGCTGGACGCGCTCAAGGCAGATGGCATTCCCGTCTCGCTCGACAGTTATCAACCCGCGACGCAAGCCTATGCCTTGTCGCGTGGTGTGGCCTATCTCAATGATATTCGCGGTTTTCCAGACGCTGCGTTCTATCCGCAATTGGCGAAATCATCTGCCAAACTCGTCGTTATGCATTCGGTGCAAGACGGGCAGGCAGATCGGCGCGAGGCACCCGCTGGCGACATCATGGATCACATTGCGGCGTTCTTTGACGCGCGCATCGCGGCGCTGACGGGTGCCGGTATCAAACGCAACCGCCTTGTCCTTGATCCCGGCATGGGGTTTTTTCTGGGGGCTGCTCCCGAAACCTCGCTCTCGGTGCTGGCGCGGTTCGATGAATTGCGGCTGCGCTTCGATTTGCCGGTGCTTCTGTCTGTTTCGCGCAAATCCTTTCTGCGCGCGCTCACAGGCCGTGGTCCGGGGGATGTCGGGGCCGCGACACTCGCTGCAGAGCTTGCCGCCGCCGCAGGTGGAGCTGACTTCATCCGCACACACGAGCCGCGCCCCTTGCGCGACGGGCTGGCGGTATTGGCGGCGCTGAAAGAAACCGCAAGAATTCGTTAACTGCACATTCGGGATATTTCTCTATATTCGCGGTTCAGCAGGCATGTCCCCTTTGAGGGCGACCCGACGACAGGATAATCGACCTTATGGTGCGCAAATATTTCGGCACAGACGGTATTCGTGGCAAAGCCAACGAAGGCGCGATGACGGCGGAAACCGCCTTGCGCGTCGGCATGGCGGCTGGCCGTGTCTTTCGTCGCGGTGACCACCGCCATCGTGTCGTGATCGGCAAGGATACGCGCCTGTCGGGCTATATGCTTGAACCCGCGCTCACAGCCGGTTTCACCTCGATGGGCATGGACGTATTCCTTTTTGGCCCGCTGCCGACAACGTGCTTCTCTTTAAACAGCTATTTATTTCCAATTTAATCCATCTATTGCTTTCAAAAAGTGATATATTGCTTCAATTTATATACTTTTATAATACATTCATTTTTCTAATAGCGTTTTTCATGAAAGTAAGTTTGATAGTTGCAATGGATCTTGAAAAGGGCATTGGTAAAAACAACGATTTGATGTGGCATTTACCGGCCGATATGCTTTTTTTTAAAGAAACTACACTGAATCACATTGTGGTTATGGGTAGGAAAAATTTCGAATCAATCCCTGAAAGGTTTCGTCCACTTCCAAATCGGGAAAATGCAATATTAACTCGGAATACAGCTTTTGAAGCACCGAATTGTACTGTTTTTCACAGCATGGAAGGTTGCTTGAAACACTATGAGAACGAAGATAAGAGAACCGTTTTTATCATTGGTGGCGGACAAATATATGAGGAGGCTTTAGAAAAAAACAGGGTTGATGAAATGTTTATAACCTTTGTGGATCATACTTTTGGTGCGGATACATTTTTTCCTTCCATCGATTTTTCGCTTTGGAATGAAGAGGTGCTGCGTGTGCATGAAGCAGATTCTAAAAATGCGTATAATTTTACGGTCAAAAAATTCACTAAGAAGTTATCCTGATTCGCTTTTTCGGGTTAACGTTATTTTGAGGTGCTGGCACTAAAACATTTTTGCTATTCTTCTAAGGTGGAAAAATCTAAATTTCACGAACCTTTATTTTGTCGAAGTGCTTCTTTTATCGTAGCGTTCACTTTGATATACAGCCTTTAATTCTGTAACTTGTTTAAATAATAAAGAAGCCCTGTTTTTCTGATATACATGCTGTTCTGAACCAAATCAACTTCAATAGAAGGAATGCCTGTTGTCTTTTCGATCAAACTGATAAATCATCTTTTTTCTCAAATCCAAGATCTTAAAATACACTGTTTTTACAATCAATTTCAATTTTAAATTAGACTAATCTATCCACTTTGAAATTACTTCACTACTTTTACCGAAAATTACGAAAACAATGTTTACAAAAGCATGTGAGTATGGCATTCGTGCCTGTATTTTTGTAGCGCTTAATTCGATGGAAAAAAGGCGTGTCAGTTTAAAAGAAATTGCACAGTCTATTGATTCACCCGAATATTTCACCGCAAAGATTCTTCAGAAACTCGCCAAGGGAAAAATAATCTATTCCGTTCAAGGAGCACAGGGAGGTTTTGAGATGGAGGAGGCGAAGATTAGAACGATTTCCATTGAAGATATTGTTTTGGTCATTGATGGTGAGGTAGCCTTTACGATGTGCGTTCTTGGTTTGAAAAAATGTTCAGAAGTAAACCCTTGCCCTGTTCATCATAAATACAAAAACATCAAAGCTGATCTCAAAGAAATGATCAAAACCACCACGGTTTTCGACATGGTAGATCAAGTAAACGACGGACATTCTTTTCTGAAAATTTTTGAATTAGAATAAAGTAACAGCTAACAATCAAATTCGTGGATACAATCAGAATTACCAAGTGCTTCACCTTCGACATGGCGCACGCATTGAAAGGATACGACGGTCTTTGCCGAAACATTCATGGACATACTTATATGTTAAGAGTCACTTTAGCTGGCAAAATTAAACACGAGGACAGCAACCCTAAAAATGGTTTCGTATTGGATTTTGGAGACGTATAGGAAGAATAAACGCCCTTTTCACCCAAGTCCAACAGCTTTGGACCGCAGTTGACTCTTTCGACACCCCTGCGATGCAACCCAATCCGGCTGACGGGGAGCCAGCAACGCTGAAAATTTAC
>NZ_VOYB01000005.1:0-219043 GCF_013420445.1 Acinetobacter sp. YH01006
TCATGAGAAAGCCCATATAAATGGGTAATGTACAAGTTGCTGTAGAAGCATGTTTAATTCGTCTGATCACAGATACTTTATAAAGTATTTTAATACTTTTTTGAATCCGTCAATGCGTAAGTCCTATATTCTATAATTTCATGGATTTGTTTTATGTTGAATTGTCTGAAATTATGCTTGATCAAAACAATCATTAGATACCCTAAAACAATAAAGATGTTAAGCTTTTCCTGTTTTTTACTTAAATCCGTTAAGAGCAACCTCTTTACATCTCTTGATCTTATGCGTTGATGTAGTGATTTTGAGCTAGATATTGCCCTGAAAACAGGCTTTTTATTGATAAATTTTTGCTTTAAATTCTCTGCTTTATAGTACACTTTTCAAGCTCATTCACTTTTTGATAAAAGAAAATCAAAACCTATCAATAGGACTTTTTCACATAGCAGGATTTGATTAAGCTTAAAACCTCCAATCCCGATGATTTAAACAATCAAAGAAATCCCCGCCCCTCATAGCCACACACCGCAAAATTTTATACAATAGTGCATCATTTTCCATGGTGCTGCTTTATGACCGCTTGGACTGCTCACGTCACTGTCGCGACCGTCATTGAAAAAGACGGAAAATTCCTGTTTGTAGAAGAACATACAGAAGGTGTGACACACACAGTATTTAATCAGCCAGCAGGTCATGTAGAATGCGGTGAAAGCATTGTCGAGGCTGCAATTCGCGAAACCATGGAAGAAACCGGACATACGGTTGAAGTAACCCATCTATTAGGGATGTATACCTACACCCCGCCGATGTTCCCGGATCGTACTTATTTCCGCTTCTGCTTTTTAGCCAAATCGATTGACTACGACCCAAATGCCACTTTAGATACAGACATTGTCGGTGCAGTCTGGATGAGCTTAGATGAACTGCAAGAGTCGGCTCGTGCGCGCAGCCCCTTGGTGATTAAAGCCATTCAAGATGCCCTGTCAGGTCAAAAATATCCTTTATCGCTCATTTACGAGCACCAAAACTCTCCCTTAATTTCAAATTTGGATGCCTAATCCTATGCAACAACGTGTCATCGTCGGAATGTCAGGTGGTGTAGATTCATCTGTTTCTGCTGCGCTTTTACTTCAACAAGGTTATCAGGTTGAAGGCCTTTTCATGAAAAACTGGGAAGAAGATGACGGCACAGAATATTGCACGGCGATGGATGACCTTGCCGATGCTCAGGCCGTCTGCGACAAAATCGGGATTAAACTGCATACCGCAAACTTTGCCATGGAATATTGGGATCGTGTATTCGAGCATTTTTTAGCAGAATATGCGGCTGGCCGTACCCCAAACCCAGACATTTTATGTAATAAAGAAATTAAATTCCGCGCTTTTCTAGATCATGCGGTGAACTTGGGTGCAGACTTTATTGCCACAGGTCATTACTGTCGTCGCGGTGCAACCATGACCAATTCACGCGGTGAAGAATACGCACCACTCTTACGTGGTGTTGATCAGAATAAGGATCAAACCTATTTCCTGCATGCCGTACATGGTCGTGAAATTAACAAGACATTATTCCCTGTCGGTGAAATTGAAAAGCCGCAAGTCCGCAAAATCGCTGAAGAATTAGATCTTGCTACGGCAAAGAAAAAAGACTCGACCGGGATCTGCTTTATTGGCGAACGCCGATTTAATGACTTCTTGAAGCAATATTTACCGGCACAACCCGGAAAAATCGTGCTGGAAGACGGTAAAGAGGTTGGTGATCATCACGGCTTAATGTACTATACGCTCGGTCAACGCGGCGGCATCGGTATTGGCGGAATGAAAGGCGTCGCGGAAGGTGCCTGGTTCGTATTACATAAAGATATCGAAGGCAATCGTCTGGTGGTGGGTCAAGGCCATGAGCACCCACTGATGCAAAGCACCATGCTTTGGAGTGAAGCAATTGACTGGGTGGCCGGCGAGCAGGATATTCCTGAAACAGGTTTTCGTTGCACGGCCAAAACCCGTTACCGTCAGACTGATCAAGCATGTACGGTGTACCAAGATTCAGAATCACCCAATGGTGTACGTGTGGAGTTTGATGAACCACAACGTGCAGTGACCCCAGGTCAAAGTGTGGTGTTTTATTCAGGTGAAGTTTGTTTAGGCGGTGGTGTGATTCATCATACCAATGCACCTAAACCTGATTTTATAAAAGGATGAATTCGGCATGACGGAGTTACCATTTCAACCAGCCACAACGTTGAATACTCGTCAAAATCGCGCTTTGGCGTTAGCGGGTGTGTTTCAGGCCACCCAGCTGACCCATATGACCGCATTGAGTGGTCAGCAAAGTATTGGTGAAAACGGTAACTTTTATTTTGAACAGTTGATTAAAGCCAGTCTCAATATCCGTCCCGGCAATAACGAAAATGCCCAGACCCTAGACTTTTTTAATCAACTGGCCGATATTTCCTTAGGCTTAAAAACATTAGAAAGCAGCATTATTCAGCCCTTCAATACTTCACCAAAATCCAGAATTCCAAAACTTTCCAGCACCAAACTTCCAATGAGCTATGCCATGGCACTTCTTCAATTAGAAAAGAAGGTCTATAGCAATCCCAAATTTGTTGAAATTATTGAACAGTCCCAACAGAAAATTCTCAGACAGCTTTCCTTCTTCGATAACAATTACCTGCACCCCAGCATCATTGCCAATCTGGCTCAAACCTATGTCGATACTGCGGGATCAATCAATCCGCGCATCATGGTTCGTGGCAATGCCGAAGCCTTTAAAGATGCCGGACATACCAACCGCATCCGCGCTTCCCTCTTTACCGGTTTGCAAATGGCGCACCTGTGGCGTCAGCTTGGTGGCAGCTCCTGGGGCATGGTATTTGGCAAACGCAAGTTGCTAAAAGATATTCAGAATCTGGCGCGTTTACAGTTTCAGGTGGTTTAACTGATACTGCACGTGTTTCGTTTTACGTTTAATTCCAAAATCTAAGGAATCGATATGAACGCTTTAACTGCACTTTCTCCACTAGATGGACGTTACGCGAGCAAATGTGATGCTCTACGTCCCTTTCTTTCTGAGTTTGGTTTAATCCATGCTCGTGTGACTGTTGAAGTGCGTTGGTTACAGGCGCTTGCGAACCATCCGGAAATTACTGAAGTTCCGGCGTTTTCAGGCGAAACTAATGCAGCGCTTGATGCGATTGTAAGCAATTTCTCTGAAGATGATGCCAATCGTATCAAAGAAATTGAACGCACCACCAACCACGACGTTAAAGCGGTTGAATATTTCCTGAAAGAAAAAATTGCCAATATCGACGAATTGAAAAATGCCGGTGAATTCATTCACTTTGCATGTACGTCTGAAGATATTAACAACCTGTCACATGCTTTAATGCTGAAAAGCGGTCGTGATGTACTGATTGCATCTATGCAGCAAATCATTGATTCAATTGTTGCACTTTCTGAAAAGCATGCTGACCAGCCAATGTTGTCTCGTACGCATGGTCAAACTGCAAGCCCAACGACGTTGGGTAAAGAAATGGCGAACGTGGCTTACCGCCTTGCACGTCAAATCAAACAGTTCAAAAATGTTGAACTTCTAGGCAAAATCAATGGTGCAGTAGGTAACTACAATGCGCACTATTCTGTTTATCCAGACATCAACTGGCCTGCGCATTCACAAGCATTTGTGGAATCTTTGGGTCTAGATTTCAACCCGTACACCACACAAATCGAGCCACATGATTATATGGCTGAACTGTTTGATGCCCTGCGTCGTTTCAACACTATTCTGATCGATTTTAACCGTGATGTTTGGGGTTATATCTCGCTTGGTTTCTTCAAGCAAAAGCTAAAAGATGGCGAAGTCGGTTCTTCAACCATGCCGCATAAAGTAAACCCGATTGACTTCGAAAACTCTGAAGGTAACTTGGGTCTTGCCAATGCTGTACTTGCACACTTGGGTGAAAAACTGCCAATTTCTCGCTGGCAGCGTGACCTGACTGACTCTACTGTACTACGTAACATGGGTGTTGGTTTTGCACAAAGCTTAATTGCTTTCGAAGCATGTGCTAAAGGGATCGGCAAACTTGAACTCAATGCTGCACGTATCAATGAAGATTTAGACAATGCGCAAGAAGTGTTGGCTGAACCGATTCAAACTGTAATGCGTCGTTACAACGTTGAAAAACCATACGAAAAATTAAAAGCCCTGACTCGTGGTCAGGCCATGACACGCGACATGATGGTTGATTTCGTAAACGGTAACGAGTTAGAAGCGGTTCCTGCTGCTGATCGTGCACGTTTAGCTGAAATGACACCTGCTTCTTATACAGGTAATGCTGCTGAACAGGCCAAACAAGTGGCTGAGCTGATTGCTAAAATCTAATTTAAAATAAGACCAAAAGGCGAAGCTCAGGCTTCGCCTTTTTATTTATAATGTATTTTATTCTAAAAAAGATATTTCACAATAACGACATGATTGATCATCGACTTTCCGCCAAACATTACACAAGCCTAGGCATTTTAATTCTGGCGATTTTGCTTGCCAGTATTCGTCCTTTAGAACTGGAAGCTTATCTCTTGCATCAGGCAGGCACAGTTTTCATGATCATCATGCTGCTCATCTGCCTGTATAAAATCGGCCTGAATTTTTTAAGTTTTAATTTATATATTCTTTTTTTGATTATTCATGTGATTGCTGCACACTATCTGTATTCTTATGTGCCTTATAACCAGTGGATCGAGCAGATTTTTGGCTTTCATCTGAATGAAGTGATGCACTGGTCACGCAATATGTTCGACCGATTTGTCCATCTGGCCTACGGATTATTACTTTATCCAATTTTCTATCGTCTGTTTCAGGTCTGGTTGCCGCAGCAAAAACCCGTGGTCATTTTCCTGCTGGTAATTCAGTTTGTGGTGGCCAGCAGCATGCTCTATGAATGGCTGGAATGGCTGATTGCCATTGGTTTATCTCCTGAGGAAGCTGAAAACTATAATGGACAACAAGGTGATATGTGGGATGCGCACAAAGACGTCTTGCTTGCTACGATTGGCGCGGCGATAACAGGCGGTCTGCAGTTGATATCGACCAATAAAAAAGCTCACCAAAGTGAGCTTTGAAATTCATTCAAGATCAATTGAATTAAAGTTTTGGATCACGGATTTAATTACATTCATATCTTCAATTATGAATGTGGGCAATATCGCATCCAATCATCCTTCATTTTTTGCAGTTCATTCCCCGTCAACATCTCACTGTAATAAATGAAATAGGTTGCATCAGGATATTGAATCTCATGACGGAACATCATGCCACGCAGTGACACAGATAACTCCTCAGGAAAATCATCCTCTAAATAGAGTTCTTCAAATTCATAATTAAAATAACAATTTTGCGTTGCAATAAATGCTTCAGCTATAGCCATGTTTCTGCTCTAACAATAAAATATGCTTTATTTTATCTGATTAGTTTCAGTGCTGGTTTACATTTCATTCGGTTCAATCCATTGAACAAACTTAGATTCTGACAAATGTGGATATTTGAACTTATCTAGATATTCAAAGCAGGCCTTTTGGCCTTGAGGAATTTTATCCAGATGCTTATCGAAGAATAAATGCCGACTATATTGAGCGCCATCAAAGCGAATACTCACACGTTCAAATTCGTTACCACCTCGAACTTTATGCATCTGATAAAACTGCACAACACCACATTCCTTCGATGGAATAACAGGTGGATCATTGGGCTTTAGAAAGCTATACAGCAGAAAGATACAAACGCCGGGTAGAAAACTCAGCCAAAACAAAACCTTCTTAGAATCATCCTGAGTTAATTTTGCTTCAGAACAAAGCATACATAACATCGGAATAAATACGATACTAAAAAACCCAAGCAACAAAATAAACGTGAGCATATGAGCCTAGACTCAATCAGAGTACTCCACTTATATCATAACAATATGATTTCAAAAAATAAAAAAGCCCACCGAAGTGAGCTTTGAAATTCATTCAAGATCAACTGAATTAAAGTTTTGGATCACGCATTTGCACCAGATTTGCATTGGCTTTGCTTAAGCTTTCTATGACTTTATTCATGACAGTTGGTACCAGTGAATCAGCAATTTGCGCTGCTTGTAGGCCCAGCTTTTCACCCAAAGTTGGTTTCTTGCGGGTCTGGATGGAATAGATATCATGCTGGGTTAATAAGTTGAGCAGGTATTCATCTGAGGTTTGCAGTTTATCCACCAGATTCAGATCCAGCGCATCCCGGCCATACCAATGCTCACCAGTGGCCACTTTTTCAATATTCAGCTGCGGGCGATACTTTTCAACGAAATGTTTGAATAAAGCATGGGTTTGCTGTAGTTCTTCTTCAAACTTAGCCTTACCCTCTTCGGTATTTTCACCAAACATAGTCACGGTACGTTTGTACTGTCCAGCGGTATAGAGTTCAAAGTCGATTTTATTGTCTTTTAGCAGACGGTTAAAATTGGGTACTTGAGCAACTACACCAATTGAACCAACAATCGCGAATGGTGCAGAAATAATTTCATTGGCGATACACGCCATCATATAACCGCCACTAGCCGCCACTTTATCGACACAGATGGTCAAATGAAAACCTGCCTCACGTAACCGCACCAGTTGAGCTGCTGCAAGTCCATAACCATGTACCATGCCCCCCGGACTTTCCAGACGCACTACAACGCGGTCACGACCTGCTTTGGCTGTGGCCAGAATCAAGGTGATTTCTTCACGTAAGCCTTCTACCGCAGAAGCCGCCATATCACCTTTAAAATCGAGTACATAGATTTTTTGATTGGTTTTCTTACGTGCACGCGCTTCTTTTGACAGTTGTTGCGATAACTGTAAAAGTTCGAGTTTAGACCCAGTAGTTTGCGCTATTTTTTTTCGTTGTTCATTGATGCGCGCATTGAGATGACTAATACGGATTTCAGCGGACAGTTTCGGAGTATGAAATAACATAAAAAATCTATTCTCTATTTAATTCGGATTTATCCCTTTAGATTAGGTCAATTTCGGTTTTTTTCAACTTTATTTCGAGAATTATTACGATTATCACCATCTATTTCACCTATAAAAAAGAGCCTTACGGCTCTTTTTTTATATATCGTATTAACCAAAACGCCCTGTAATATAAGCTTCAGTCAATTGATGGTCTGGTTGGGTAAAGACTTTCTCGGTCGCATTCACCTCAATTAAATCACCCAGATGGAAATACGCAGTACGGTCAGATACACGCGCTGCCTGTTGCATGGAGTGGGTTACAATCGCAATGGTATATTGAGTTGAAAGCTCAGAAATCAGCTCTTCTACTTTTGCTGTTGCAATTGGATCCAGCGCAGAACATGGTTCATCCATCAGAATCACTTCAGGCGAAACTGCGATGGTACGCGCGATACATAAACGTTGCTGCTGACCACCTGACAAACCTGTTCCCGGCTGATTCAAACGGTCTTTTACTTCTTCCCACAAACCGGCTTTACGCAAACTGCCTTCGACAATTTCTTCAAGATCGTATTTATCACGTGCAAGACCATGTAATTTCGGGCCGTAAGAAACGTTGTCAAAAATAGACTTTGGAAACGGGTTGGGCTTCTGGAATACCATACCGACTTGAGCACGTAGCAAGACCACATCCAGGTTTGGATCATAAATGTCCTGATTGTCCAGCATGACTTTACCGGTCACACGACAACTGTCAATGGTGTCATTCATGCGGTTTAGGGTACGCAGAAAGGTTGACTTACCACAGCCTGATGGCCCAATAAAAGCAATCACTTCATTTTCATAAATGTTCAGGTCAATGCCTTTAATCGCTTCCGCTTCACCATAGTACACATGCACATCAGATGTACTCAGTTTCACATTTGTCGACTTTTCATCTTTTTTGCTGCTACTTTGCGTATCGAATTGGGAGACAAACGATGTTGCTGGCTTTTGTGTAGCCTCATCATTAGTGAATTGTGTCTGTTGTGGATTCACGGATTGATCCTTTTTTAAGGAGTTTTGAATAACAGTTGTGTTCATGATTCTGCCCCTATTACCAACGGACTTCAAACTTTTTACGTAACCAGATGGCCAGACTGTTCAAGCTGATCATCATGGCCAGAAGTACAATAATTGCTGCTGCGGTACGCCCTTCAAAGAAGTTACGTAACTCATTGCCCTGCCATAAGAAAATCTGCACAGGTAACGCTGTAGACTGATCAAATGGTGTGGCTGGAACACTGGCAACAAAAGCACTCATCCCGATTAATAACAATGGTGCGGTTTCACCTAATGCCTGCGCGACCCCGATAATGGCACCAGTTAAAATACCCGGCAAAGCCAATGGCAAGACATGATGGAAAACCGTTTGCAGTCGTGAAGCACCCAAGCCCAACGCTGCCTGACGAATCGAAGGTGGAACCGCTTTAAGCGATGCACGTGTGGTGATGATTACAGTTGGCAAAGTCATCAGACTCAGCACCAGACCACCGACCAGAGGGGCCGATAGCGGTAAATGCATCCAGCCAATAAAGATCGCGGCACCCAGCAAACCAAACACAATCGATGGCACTGCTGCCAGGTTGTTGATGTTGACTTCGACAATATCGGTAATCCAGTTTTTCGGCGCAAACTCTTCCAGATAGATCGCAGATGCTACCCCAATTGGAATCGAGATAAAAATCACGATCATCATCATGAACAGCGAGCCCATGAAAGCGCCTGCCAGACCTGACGTTGCCGGTGAACTACGCGAGTCAGGGCTGGTAAAAATATTAGTATTGAAACTGTTTTCGATTACACCTGAGGCTTTCATCTCGTCCGCCACCTGGCGTACTTCAGGACTGAGTTGTTGCTGTTCTGCTGGTAACGAACGATCAATATTACCCGCCAGCCAGACATCGACATTGGCATCTGCCAGAATTTTAACCTCTGTGCTTTGACCGACCAGACTTGGATCATTCATGACCATGTCACGTAAGCGATAAGCCTCAGAACTGGTATATAAATAACCCAGTTCATCACGCTGACTTTCCAGCTTGCTGTCTCTGGCGATCATGCCGTTGATGATCAGTGCATCCCAGTCCACCATGCCGACATCCATTTGCCAGGCAATCATACGCTCTTCAAACTGCGCCGGAGACTCTCCCGCAGCTGGCTTGGGTTTTGGACCAATCTCTACAATGGCCGGATCGAAATGAATCGGCAAACTCATGCTGCTTTGCCAGAAGGCAGGCAAACCTTTGGATAAAATACTGCCGAAGAGCAATACCACAAAGAACAGACCGGCCAATACCGCAGAGAAACCAAATAGACGGAATGTTTTTTCTTTACGATGACGTCGCCCCAAAGAGCTTTGAATGGTCTTCTTACGCTTTTCACGCAGCTCGGCAGCGACGGATGGATCAACACGCTGATCCACAGGCGTTGTATTTGAAGTACTCATTAGTCGTATTGCTCACGATATTTACGCACGATGATCAGTGCAACAATGTTCAAACCTAGGGTAATCACAAATAAGGTCAGTCCCAGGGCAAAGGCCACCAGTGCTTGCGGACTGGCAAAGTCGGTATCACCTGTTAATTGATTGACGATGGTAATGGTGACCGTAGATACGGCTTCAAGTGGATTGGCATGCAGCTGCGGACTGTTCCCCGCTGCAAGTACCACGATCATGGTTTCACCAATCGCACGGGATGCTGCCAACAGGAAAGCACCAATAATACCCGGCAAAGCTGCAGGTAAAACCACCTGACGGATCGTTTCAGATTTGGTTGCACCTAGCCCCAGAGAACCATCACGTAAGGCACGTGGCACCTGGGTAATAATGTCATCGGATAGAGAAGATACGAATGGAATAATCATGATGCCCATCACCAGACCCGCGGTCAGCGCACTGGTGGCATTAATTTCGAGTCCGACCATGGCACCCATGGCTTTAAGAAATGGACCGATGATCATCAAGGCAAAGACACCATAAACAATCGTAGGAATACCCGCCAACACTTCAATGGTCGGTTTTGCCCAAGAACGGAAGCGCGGTGATGCATATTCTGCCAGATAGATCGCAATCATCAGGCCGACCGGTACCGCGACCAAAAGTGCGATCGCACTGACCATGAGCGTACCCCACAGCAGTGGCAATAAACCGTAACTGCCCTCGGCACTGCCAGAAGTACTAAAACCCGGGTTCCATTCGGTACCAAAGAAGAAATCCAGTGGACTGACGAAGCTGAAGAAGCGCATCGCCTCACCAAACATCGACATGACAATCCCGAGCGTGGTCAGAATTGCCACACCCGAACACAATGCCAAGCCGATATTAATCATTTTCTCGACTTGGTTACGTGCGCGGAATTCCTGGCTAATATGTTTCTTGGCCCAGACCAGACCAGCCAGTGCAGCCGAAATCACCACTGCCAATTTGGCAAACGTACCAATGGTCGAAAATTTAGCTAACTGTTCTGCTGCGGCCAGTTCATAGGCTGCAGGTGTATCACTGACACCGAAACCTGAGGCAAGTGCCTGAACGCGATCAACAACA
Organism: Acinetobacter sp. YH01006; assembly: GCF_013420445.1. NCBI lineage: Bacteria > Pseudomonadati > Pseudomonadota > Gammaproteobacteria > Moraxellales > Moraxellaceae > Acinetobacter > Acinetobacter sp. YH01006. The sequence continues at coordinate 10,553 of NZ_VOYB01000005.1, forward strand.
ACGCCCAGACTTGCCGGATCCAGATTGGCCGAAATATCCTGCGGCAAATGGTTGAGTACCACTTGCTCCAGAAAACTTGGCTCAACCATATTCCAAACAATCAAAATTAAAAACGCAGGGATACCACACCACAGTGCAACCAGTGCACCATAATATCCGGGACGCGAGTGTAAGTTTGCAGAATTGCTTCCCTTACCTGCTAAATTACGGCTTTTACTTAATCCGATTTGATAGGCTATGGCCATAATGGCCAATAACACACCTATAAGTAGCAGATTCATGTATTCTCCACTGTTTTCTCAATTTTCATGGTTTGAAAAAACTTGTTTATCGCAAAAAGCCGATGGTAGGTTGACCCTACCACCAGCGATTTCAAAATCATCGATTATTTTACAATGACCGCTTTACCAGCCTTGAAATTTGCAAGGACTGCTGCGCGTTCTTTATCAGACATTGAAATCAGACCTGCTTTTTCCAGCTTAGAGCCCTTACCTGATACCTTCTTGTTCAGGAAGTATTCAGTGAACTGTGGTAAGCCTTTGATCGATTTCAAGTGTTCGCCTTTCACGTAGAAGAACAATGGACGTGATACCGGATAAGCACCATTCAAAATTGTTTTTTCAGAAGGTGCTACATTGTTCACAGTTGCAACACGTAAGCGGTCACGGTTCTGGTCATAGAAGCCTAGGCCAAACACCCCGACTGCACTTGGAGAAGTTTTCAAACGCGCCAGTGTTTCGGTATAGTCGCCTGCAATTTCAACTACACGGCCATCTTTACGGAATGTGGTACAGGCTTTTTTCTTGGCATCTTTGTCTAGAGACTTAATTGCAGCATACGATTCACAACCTGCATCCACCATTTTCTCCTGGAACACTTCGCGCGTGCCATGATTCGAAGCAGGAATCACCAGCGTGATCGGCTCATTCGGAAGTGCTTTGTCAATTTGGTTCCAGCGTGTATACGGATTGGCGACCATTTTGCCATTTGATGGAAGTTGTGCAGCAAGTGCAGCGAAGACATGTTGTGGACGCAGTTTATAAGCCGCTTTGTTGGCATTTGAAGCAAATACAATACCGTCATAACCAATTTTGATTTCTAATACTTGGTTAACGCCATTCTTTTTACATTCAGCCAGCTCTGTAGATTTGATTTGACGAGAAGAGTTAGCGATATCAATGGTGTTATCACCCACGCCATTACAGAACTGCTTTAAACCACCTGAAGAACCGCCAGAACCGACAACTGGTGTTTTAAACTGTGGAAAAGTATTACCGAATTCTTCCGCCACGATACTGGCATATGGAAGTACAGTTGAAGAACCTGCAATTTGAATGGTGTCACGAGCTGCGTGTGCAGTCGTTACAGCAGCTGCCCCGGTTACTGCTAATGCTAAAGCTATATTTGTAAAGCGCATTCTAGTATCTCTCTCATTTATACAATTTGGAGTACGCCACTTTTTATTCAGTTTTGTACTTATTTCGATACATGCATTTTGATTTTAGAATATGACAAATAAGTTACAGCTTTATTACGATTTAATGATTTTTAATCTAGCAGTTTTTTCTTGATTAAATTTTTATGGATTTCAATGATTAAGTTCTTTTTGTCATTCACTTCAATAAAAAATTTTAGACCAATGACATGTAACAATTTTTATAAACCTGAACTCAGGATAAATCCTGCTCCCTAGCCTTACATAATTAGATGACGATTTTATAACAGCTTAAAATAAGTACAGATATTCGGTATTTTTCTGATGAATCTACCTATAGAATTGATCATTCTATGACTCAAAAATAAAAAAAGGAGATCATTTCGATCTCCTTTTTTCACACCACCATCACTTATGCAATAGGTGGCGTATAAGTACCATCAGCGATTGAATCTTTGATACGATCCGCTTCTGCAAGCACCAGTGCCAGCAAGTTCTTCACGTTATCCAGCGTTGCAACCGGGCTTAAAGTGGTCATTTTCAGAGACTGAACCTGACCGACTTTCGTCACACCAATATTCGCTTCACCACGTGCAAACAGCTCATCTGCCACGTTCTGGTTTAGTGTATCTAACAGTTCAACCGGATAGCCCGCTGGAACCACACGGAACAGCACAGAGGCAAATTGCGGCTCAAGCAGAAGCTCCAGACCGTCAGTCACTTTAATATAATCTGCCACATCACGCGTCAAACCAACACCGTGATCGATCATTGAACCATAAAGCTCTTCGCCTAATGCTTCCACCGTCATCCACAATTTCAACGCATCAAAACGACGCGTGGTTTGCAGTGACTTCGATACCAGGTTCGGCACACCATGTTCTTCATCATAGGCAGAGTTTAGGTACTCCGCTTCATAATGCATGAAACGGTAGTTTGCTTCGTCTTTCAGCAAGAACGCGCCACACGAAATGGTCTGGAAATAATGCTTATGGAAATCGAGCGTAATCGAATCAGACAGCTCGATACCACCTAACATATCGCGATGATCGTTAGACAGAATTAAAGCACCACCCCAAGCTGCATCGATGTGCATCCACGCGCCATATTGGTTGGTGATTTCACGGACTTTCTTCAGTGGATCGATTGCACCTGCATCGGTTGTACCTGCAGTTGCCACCACACATGCCACGATTTTGCCTTCGTTTTGAAGGTGCGCCATGGTTTTCTCAAGTGCGTCCATGTCCATGCGCGCATTTTCGTCCACAGGAACAGTCACTACAGACTGGAAACCCATGCCCATCATCGCCATGTTCTTTTGCACAGAGAAATGTGCATTTTCAGAACAGATGACTTTGACATTACGCATCGCATCCGCAGGAATACCATCACGCTGAACCGACCACGGCTTACCGTTTTCGTCTTTCCAGTTTTTCGCGATGCAAGCATCACGTGCCAGCAGTACGCCCATCAGGTTAGACTGTGTACCACCAGAGGTAAATACGCCTGCCTGGCCTGCGCCATAGCCTACTTTTTGACGTAACCAATCGATTAACTGAACTTCCATCAGTGAACCGGCCGGGCTTTGATCCCATGAGTCCATTGACTGGTTGGTTGCATTAATCAGTACTTCCGCAATCTGGCTGGTCACCATGGTTGGGCAGTGAAGATGCGCAAGTGAATGCGGATGATGTACTTTTAAGCTCTTGTTGAGGAATAACTCAACCATACGCTCTAAAGATTTCTCTACACCCAACCCCTGTTTAGAAGGATTAAACGTAATCGCGCTGCGCAGCTCGTTAATGCTGCCACCCGTGTACATTTTGTCATTTTGCAACCATGCTGCAACCGCTTTGGTCGCTTGATCCATGGCTGACTGGTAGTCAGCGATGGATGCAGCATCATTACAAAGTAAAGCTTTACGATGTTCTGCAAAATCTACCATGAATTATGCGCCTCGAACTGCAACAAGAGCTTCAGCAACTGCTTTCTTAAAGCGAGCAATCACTTCAACACATTCGTCATGCGTGATGATCAATGGGCAAAGTAAACGAATCACTGTACCGTTACGACCACCTTTCTCAAGCAATAATTTATTGTTGAAACATGCCGTCTGGATCGCTGCTGCCAATTGACCATCAGCAGGTAAAGAACCCATGTGATCTGCCTTTTGGCGCTCGTCCACAATTTCAACACCAATCATCAAACCGCGACCGCGCACGTTACCAATACATGGGAATTCGGCAGCTAATTTTTTAATCTCAGCTTGCAGGAAATCACCGCGTTCTTGGGCATTTTGCGCCAGGTTTTGTTCTTTAATGGTATTGATCGTTGCAAGACCTGTACCCATTGCCAACTGGTTACCACGGAACGTACCGGTATGACCTGCTGGCTGCCAAGCATCAAACTTACGTTTAATACCGAGTACTGCGAGCGGTAAGCTACCACCAACAGCTTTAGACATCACCACCACATCCGGTTCGATGCCCGCATGTTCAAAGGCAAACATTTTGCCTGAACGTGCAAAGCCCGCTTGAACTTCATCAAGAATCAACACGATGTTGTGCTTTTCAGTCACTTCACGGATTTTCTTCAACCATTTCACAGGTGCAGTTACCACACCGCCTTCTCCTTGAATCGCTTCAAGAATCACAGCTGCCGGTTTAGTCACACCGCTTTCTACATCTTCAATGAAGTTTTCAAAGAAATACGTTAAAGCATCTACACCCGCTTCACCGCCAAGACCCAATGGGCAACGGTATTCATGCGGATACGGCATGAATTGAACGCCTGGCATCAAACCGTTAACTGCGTTTTTCGCAGACAGGTTACCGGTCATGGCCAATGCACCATGCGTCATACCGTGATAGCCACCAGAGAAGCTGATCACCGAGCTACGACCGGTAAAGGTTTTCGCAAGTTTGATGGCTGCTTCTGTTGCATCTGCACCGGATGGGCCACAGAACTGCAAGCAGTATTCTTCTTGACCACCTGGAAGATAAGAAAGAAGTGCTTCAGTAAAAGCATCTTTTAAAGGCGTAGTTAAATCCAGTGTATGCAATGGCAAGCCGCTTGCAATTGTATCCTGGATACTTTGAATGACTGCAGGATGATTATGGCCCAATGCCAACGTCCCTGCCCCAGCTAAACAATCAAGGTACTCAGTACCTTCAACATCGGTAACCCAGCAACCTTGTGCTTTCGCTATCGCTAACGGTAATTTACGTGGATAACTACGCACATTCGATTCCATCTGACTTTGGCGAGTCAAGTAGTATTCGTTTGTGGAATTGGTGGCAGGGTTTACAGAAGTAACGCTCATATCGAATTACCATCTCTGATATGGGTGAAAGAAATAAGTCTGGTGACGTTTGGTCCTTTGACTCGGCGCTTTATAAAGAGGTTCTAGCTAGCAGTTTGTATTTAAATAACTAGGAGGCGGATGATACCGAATTTTTCAGGAAAATAAACAACTTTCAGTTGCATTTTGTCCTAATCTTTATCGAAAAAAAACATCACACCAACCTATAACCTGAATGATCATCTTACAGTGTGACAGCAGAAAGAAAAGCGGGTTCTTTTATGCTTTTTTGTAGCACAGCTAACATTCAGGCAAAAAAGCTTAAAATCCACCATTAAGCACTTAATTATTAACGATAAACATAAATCAAGTAAGAGTGTAAAATGAAAGAAAATTTAACACTCTTACCACAAATATTTCGTAAAAAGATCACAATTGAGATTTAATATTTTAACAACGGCTTAGATGGCCAATTTTAAGAAAAACAGGACAATTTCATGCGTCTCTTAGCACTTACCAGTTTTATCCTTGCATCTACCTTGGCCACAGGCGCATTTGCAGCTCCGGCTGAATCGCTGAATTACAATGTTGTGAATCTTTCAGCAGAGGCCAGTCGTGAAATCTCAAATGATGAAATGCATGCCGTGCTTTATATTGAAAAATCCAACAAACAGCCAGCTGAATTGGCTACACAAATTAACCAGCTAATGAATCAGGCCATTACCACAGCGCGCAAATATCCAACTGTGAAAATCGAGACGGGCGCACAAAGCACTTACCCTATTTATGACAATGATAACCGCAAATTGAAAGAATGGCGTGGACGTGCCCAGATTCGTCTGGAATCGAAAGATTTTAAAGCGGCGTCTCAACTGATTGCTGAATTACAACAGCACTTCCAGACCCAGTCAATTAACTTCAAAGTTTCAGACGAAAAGCGCAAAAAAGTTGAAAATGAGCTGATGATTGAAGCCTCTAAAAACTTCCAGCAACGCGCACAGGCCCTGACTCAAGCTTGGAACAAACCGAGTTATCAACTGGTAAACTTAAATCTGAATACCAATAACTATTCACCACAACCTGTACCGCGTATGGCCATGATGAAAGCTGCATCGGCGGATATGGCTGTTCCAGAGCAGGAAGTTGCTGCGGGTGAATCGCAAATGACGGTGAGTGCCAATGGTGCGATTCAGTTTAAATAAGATTTCATCATATTATTCGGATTTTTAAGAACCACCCTTTTGGGTGGTTTTCTATCATTTGAATATTCTTTAATAATCAAGGCTACAAATTCATACAAACTCAGGTAGGAATTGAGGTTTGACCGGTTTAGAGTAACGGACATTTGTACCAATCCTCTCTGCTCATGTCTCTTGACCAACTGAATCTTTACCTGTTTCATATCCTAAATGTACCTGAACACGCCTCGATCTGGATGATCCAATATGCCTCCCTGATTGCGCATGATCTGGTTTATCTCTTTCTGCTGATTTTTGCTATTGCCTGGTTCCGTGGCAGTTATGAAGTAAAAACTGGCATTATCAAGGCATTTATTTTTACAGCAATTACCTTGTCGATCAGCGAGGTATTGTCCGCGATCCTGAATACCCCACGTCCGTTTGTAATAGATATTGGTCGCACCCTGATCGAACATGCACCGACTGGTTCTTTTCCCAGCAATCATATGAGTATTTTTAGTGGGATTGCCCTATCTTGTTATTTTTCATCACAACGTGATTTGGGAAGAATTCTAATCTGGACAGCTTGGCTAGTAGCTTGGTCACGTGTTTATGTCGGTGTGCATTTTCCGATGGATATGCTGGGTGCATTCCTGATTGCAATAACAGTAAATTTAGCTGGATTACCATTGTGGTGGAAATATCAGGATAAACTCATGCAGTTTATTTTAACTATTCATCAGTCACTGTTTGCGCCATTAATCCGGATGGGCTGGATTAAATAAATCGCATTAAGATGTCATAAAAAATCCCGCTCGAAAGCGGGATTTTTTATGATTGAAATTTAAATCTGAATGACTTAGTAGATCGCCATATGATTGCGGTGAATCATCTCGAGTGAACGCGCTTCACCTAAAACCTGATGCACTTTATCAGAAGCCAGACCACGTACAATATCTGCCGAACGCGAACTAAAGTTAACACGACCGACTGCAATTCGGTGACCTTGTGTATCCACACATTCCACCACATCACCGCGCTCAAAATGTCCTTCAACCGCTTTGACGCCGACAGGCAACAAGCTACGATGATTGTCTTTAATGGCCTTTACCGCACCATCATCAATCACCAAACGACCTGCCGTTTGCAGGTGTGCTGCCAACCATTGCTGATGCGCGGTCATCCGATCTTTGTCAGTCACAAACAAGGTTCCTAACAATTCACCAGACATCAGACGAGATAGCACAGCATCACTATCACCGCTTGCAATTAAGGTCGGACAACCGGACTTTGCCGCCAGTCGTGCAGCACGAACTTTGGTCAGCATGCCGCCGCGACCAAATTTACCACCACCACCGGCCATATCAAACAGGCTCTCATCCATCGCACGTACCGTATGGAACAGTTTGGCATCTGGATTCGAGCGTGGATCTGAGTCAAACATACCTTCCTGATCCGTTAAGATAATCAGAAGATCGGCATGCACCTGACCTGCCACCATGGCAGCCAGCGTGTCGTTATCACCAAAGCGGATTTCATCGGTAGAAACGGTATCATTTTCATTGATCACTGGAATCACGCGCCAGTCAATCAGGTTCTGCAAAGCATCACATGAATTGAGATAGCGGCGACGATCTGCCAGATCATCATGGGTCAATAATACCTGCGCCGTTCGAATCTGGTGTTTCTCCAGTACGCTTGACCAGGTATGAATCAGGCCCATCTGACCAATGGCAGCACAAGCCTGAAGACTGGGTAGATCGGTGGGTCGATTCTCAAGTTTCATTCGCACCATACCTTCAGCCACAGCACCGGAAGACACCAGAATAATCTCGTGTCCTGCATTGTGTAGATCTGCGATTTGTCCCGCCCAGTGCGAGATGGCATCTAAATCTAAACCTTGTCCGTTTGCTGTGAGTAAAGATGATCCGATTTTAACAACGATTCGTTTACAACCCTTGAGCTGACGCTGCCCATCTACCACTTCTATCATCTTGTCCTCAGACTCTTCTCTCAGAGATTAGCGTACGTAGTACACTTCCACATCACTATCATCATCGCCATCTTCATCATCTTCATCGTCGCCCAGAATACCGGCAAGACGTTGCTGACGACGCATCTCACGATACGCTTCTTTTGCAGCGATGGTTTGTTCACGTGTTTCAGCTTCAAGCTGATCACGGAATGCTTTCATTTCTGCTGCATATTCTTGATCTTCAGCTTCGCGTTCACGCTGCTCTTCGATCTGATCCATCAGGTAGTAAACCACGTCTTTGGTACCTTCAGCGGTTAAGCCAGAAGTTTCAAAAACCGGGCCTTCCCACTGCAATTCTTCAAGAATATGAGTACACCATTCTTCACGTGTTTCTTCAGCCAATTGGTCGACTTTATTCAGCACCAATACGATCGGCAGTTTTGAAAGTGTTGGGGAGAAATTTTCTAACTCTTTCATAATTGCTTTAGCATTATGTGCCGGATCTGAGCCATCAATCGGTTGTACATCAACGATGTGTAACAAGATACGGGTACGTGCCAGATGCTTCAGGAAGCGAATCCCCAGACCTGCACCTTCAGATGCGCCTTCAATCAGACCCGGAATATCGGCCATCACGAATGAACGGTGACTATCGGCATCGACCACACCCAGGTTTGGCACCATGGTGGTAAATGGATAATCTGCCACTTTTGGTTTTGCCGCCGATACTGCACGAATGAAGGTTGATTTACCCGCATTTGGCATACCCAGCAAGCCCACATCTGCCAGAACTTTAAGCTCCAGACGGATTTCACGGAATTCGCCTTTTTGACCATGCGTACACTTACGTGGTGAACGGTTGGTCGATGATTTAAAGTGCGTATTTCCTAAACCACCGTCACCGCCTGCTGCCACTTTCACGCGTTGACCATCTTCGATCAAATCGCCAATAATGTCGCCAGACTCAACATCTACAATTGTTGTTCCGACTGGAACTTTTAATACGGTGTCTTCACCGCCACGACCAGCACAGTTCGCCCCACGGCCATTTTTTGCTCGTTCTGCACGGAATTTACGTGTATAACGATAATCAACTAGCGTACTGGTGTTGTCGTCAGCCTGTATATAAATACTGCCACCACGACCACCATCACCACCATCTGGACCACCAAATGGCACGAATTTTTCACGGCGAAAACTGGCTACGCCATTGCCACCGTCGCCAGCCTCTACGGTAATGACTGCTTCATCAACAAAGCGCATATTGCCAATCCTCTAAAAACTTTAAAACCCCATATTCTGCCATATTTTAAAGAATTTCTCGACTATATTTATATGCTATTCCATGAAGATCGCTTATTTAATCCTGTCATGTTATTGAGCAGCCATTAATTTTTGATAAGTTTCAAAACTAAGCTCTATGCTTTTGTTTTAATATACTTTTTAATGATCACTTGATTGTTTTTAATTATTTCTGCTTTGTCGTGCAACTACCTATAGTGCAGGCAATGTTAAAAGAGTTGGGCCTATGAGCAATTCAGAAAGGAAATCTGTCAGTCCATTGTCATCACAATTTGTATTATTGATGGCAATGGCATGTGGCTTATGTGCAGGCTCTGCCTATTTTAACCAGCCTCTGATCTATTCAATCGAGAAAAGTCTGGGCATTAGTACCAGTCAGGCCGGTTTTTCCGTGGTGATTGCACAGATTGGTTATGTTCTCGGCTTAATGCTTTTGGTTCCTTTGGGAGACTTTCTGAATAAACGCAAACTGATCGTTAGCTTGATGGTCTTTGCAGCCATTTCGCAGATATTGCTTTCATTCAGTACAACTTTATCAATGCTGTATCTGTTTACCTTGTGTGCCACCTTTGGCGCAATCTCGGCGCAGGTCTTAATTCCTTTTGTATCGACCATTAGCCCACCTGAATCCAGCGCTGCTACAGTGGGTAAGCTGATGAGTGGGTTGGTGATGGGAATTATTCTGTCACGTACCTTTGCCGGCTTTGTTTCCACTTACTGGTCTTGGGAAGGTGTGTATTTATCCAGCGGTGTGATCACCTTGCTCTTTGCAGCACTCATGTGGAAAAAACTACCCGATACTCAAGCTCAGGCAGGCTTAACTATTGGTGACATTTACCGCTCTTTGTTTAGCCTTGCAGGTCAGAATCCACATTTAATCCGGCGTGCCTGTGCGGGTGCCTTGGGTTTTGGAATTTTATCGATGATCTTTACCTCGATGACTTTTGTATTAGGCAATGCACCTTATTATTTCACCGATTTCGAAATTGGGTTATTTGGCTTACTGGGCGTGATCGGGATTTATTCATCAAGCTGGTCAGGCAAAACCGTAGGACAAGGTAGAGAAAATCTGGTCGCCAAGCTATGCATTGTCCTGATGTTCGGCTCTACACTGCCCTTATATTTTGCCCAGCACAATATTGTAATCTATGCGATTGGTGTGCTGATGGCCTACTTTGGTCTGACAGCCTTCCATGTTTTGAATCAGAATCTGGTTTATCGGATTGATCTTAAATCGCGTTCACGTATTAATGCAGTCTATATGACGATTTACTTTAGTGGTGCCGCTTTAGGTTCGCTTGGTGCAGTCTATGCTTGGCAACACTTTGAATGGATTGGATGTGTAGTATTAGGTTTAGTTTTCTCGATTGGAATTTTAATGATTGATCGCTTGGATTTTAAGAAAATGCAAAACGCTTGATTCACAAAGGAATAAATTGAGCGGTTTATTCCTTTTGTTATTCAGCTATTATGAAATATTATTTTTACTAAATCATTATTAATTTGTTTAAGTATCTGTGTAGCCCCAACTGAATATATAGGCTATTCATTTGAATACTCACACCATTTTTCCAAATCCTCCTCTTCATCAATAGCTTCCATTACTTGCAATAGATCATAATGCACTCTCTCAAATCGTAGAGTTTTTTCCACTAATTCATACTTATTTAACTCTCTAAGAAAATCAAAATATAGAATTAATATTGGATAAATATCCTCAAAATAATTTTCAAGTTCTTTCGTAACCATTGCTGTATCTTTTCGCTTTGGCCATGTTAAGGAATAGTTTTCTAGAACTCTGCAATAATGAATAAATTTTTTATATATCTCATTACTATACTCTGCAATTGTTTCAGCACTTTTTTGCTCTCACCAACTCGTATATGTCATCAACACGGCAATCGGTGCAAATATCCCTGCTGACCAAAGCAAGAGATTGGTCGCTAAAGCAATATCAACATCTAAAAGTTTGAAGATTGCATAAATCGCAATGCATAAAACTAAAATGATTGCATACACTGCCAGTAAAGTAGCCAACAGATTTTCTGACTTTTTCATCTCTTGCTACCCCAAAAGCAATTTAGCTTCTATTTGGCAACACGTTGTTTATTTTCTAAAATTTCTGGTAAACCACGTTCAATCCAGTGAATCATTTGCATCACTTTATCTGCAGCTTGTGAACCGGTAATGGTCAACTGATATTCCACTTTTGGTGGCACAACCGGATAAACCGTTCTGAGCACAAAACCATCTTGTTCCAGCACTTTTAAAGTCTGGGAGAGCATCTTTTCACTCACCCCTTCAATCCGTTGTTTCAGTTCACTAAAACGATGCACACCTTCACTCAGGCAACGCAACACCAAGACCGACCATTTATTGGCAAGATGTTCCAATATTTCACGTGATGGACATTCAGTTGATAAAACCTGCCCTAGTAACGGACTAATTGCATAATTTGTCATAAATCTATCTCGGGATTTTATTACTTACTGATTTTATTACTTACTGATTTTAATATACTTACTCTTTGTAAGCTAACAGATTAATATTTCGTCAGCAAGCTGATTTACATTTCGTGATTGAATCGAATCCACCCGACTTCAATAAAAAATAAGTATAAAAAAAGAGCCTCCATAGAGACTCTTTTTTAAACTACATCAACAAATTATGCATTTGTTTCTGCAGGAACTTTAGGATAGCTTACGCCGCCCATTTGTTCAGCAATACGTAATACCTGGCAGCTATAACCCACTTCGTTATCGTACCAAACATAAGCAGTTAAACGGTTGCCTGAAGTGATTGTTGCTTGCGCGTCAAATACACCTGCAGTGCGTGAACCAATAAAGTCAGAAGAGACCACCTCAGTCGAGTTGGTATAACCGATTTGACCTTGAAGGATCGAACCGATTGAAATCTGACGAATATATTCGTTTACTTCATCACGATCAACGTCTTGACCTAAAGTCAGGTTAAGAATTGCAAGTGATACATTTGGCGTAGGAACACGTACAGAATTACCTGTCAATTTACCTTGAAGTGCTGGCAGCGCTTTAGCAACTGCTTTCGCTGCGCCAGTTTCAGTAATAACCATGTTCAATGTTGCAGCACGGCCACGACGGTCCGCTTTATGGTAGTTATCGATCAAGTTCTGGTCGTTTGTGAACGAGTGAACTGTTTCAACATGACCATTTAACACGGTGTATTTATCATGCAATACTTTCAGTGTTGGAGTAATTGCGTTAGTCGTACAGCTTGCAGCAGAGATGATGCTATCTTCAGCAAGGATGTCCGCCTGGTTCACACCGTAAACCACATTCTTCATGTCACCTTTACCAGGTGCAGTCAAAATAACACGAGCAGCGCCCGGGCATTTCAGGTGTTGAGCAAGACCTTCAGCATCACGCCATTTACCAGTGTTGTCGATCACAAGTGCATTGTTAATACCATATGCTGTGTAATCCACTTCAGAAGGATTAGACGCATAGATCACTTTAATGAAGTTACCGTTTGCAATAATTGCTTCGTTTTCTTCATCTACAGAAATCGTGCCTGCAAATGGGCCATGAATCGAGTCACGACGCAGTAGAGATGCACGTTTTTCCAAATCACCATCAGATGATTTACGAACCACGATTGCTTTCAGGCTAAGACCGCGACCCAGACCTGATTGACCAATCATCAAACGTGCCAGGATACGACCGATACGACCGAAACCATAAAGAACTACGTCTTTATGTTCTACAGCAGCAGCATTACCTTCTAGAGATTTAACAGCGTCTGCAACAAATGCATCGATGTCGCCGCCTTTTTCTTTAAATTCAACAGCAAGTTTACCTAGATCAACTTCAGCAGAACCGATGTTCTCAATTTTCGCCAACGCTTCAAGAATTGGGAATGTATTTACAACCGAAAGTTCAACATCGAGTACGCGAGTACGGCGGTGTGCTTTCAAGATCTGAATCACAGAACGGTTAATTAAAGAGCGACCATAAACTGTAGCTACAATATTTTTTTCACGATATAACTGACCAACAAGGGCAATCATGCGTTCCGCAAGTTCTTCACGGTTTTTCCAGCGACCTTGGTGCTCTGCATGTAGGGCAACGATAGTGTCTTTGCTCACAGATACGTCCTCTAATTAATTGTAAATCTAGGCATAAATTTCAAAACCCCATAATTGTAATGGAATTGGAGGCAACTTTGAATCAAAAGCTCACCGAGACGAGTGGTTTTTAACGTATATTCACTATAAATCTGGGAAATAGTTGCAATTAGCTAAATGATTTTGCATTCAAAAATTTTAAAAGCATGCGTTTTCCCGTACGGAGCAGAAATTTGTTAAATGTTGTTTATTCATTCGATCTCTTTTTAATTTTAAGAGTCTAGTCGATCCTGATAGTTTGCCAGATTTTTCTTAAGCGCTAATTGCTGTTTACGCTGCTTAAATAGATGCAGAATCCCTTCAATCACCAGCACCAATACGGCGAGCCAAATTGGAATATAAGTCAGCCACTCGCCAGCTTCCACACGCTCCCCCAAAGCCATCGAGGCAAAGGCCAACAGCACAGGTTCCAGATAACTCAACAACCCAAAAATAACAAAGGGTAAATATCGGCTGGCGAGAATATAGCTACCGAGTCCCAGTGCGCTCAAAAAACCCAGTACCAATACTGCCCAGATTAAATGAGAATGATTTAACATGAGCTGCATCGAGTCGCTATAAATAAAACCCAGATAAAATGCAGCGGGCAAAATCAGACATAGATCCCACCAGAAGCCCCCCAGATGATCCGTAGCAAATTTACGCCGCATGAAGAAATATAAAGGATAGGCCAAAGCCACATAGACCGTTTCCCATGCAATTGAACCAATTCGCCAGATCTCATGCCCTACACCCAATACCGCCAAAGCGACAGCGACCATCTGGAATGATGACAATTTTTCTTTATAGAGCATACAGCCGACCAGCACCATCACCAGAGGCAACAAAAAATAGCCGAGTGAGACTTCTAGGCCACGGCCATTGATAGGGCCCCACAAGAACAGCCATAATTGTGTGGTACATAACAAGGAGCTGATCAGCAGCCAGATCAACAAGGCAGGTTGCTGCAAAACCCGCTTAAAGATACTGCTGATATGTTGCAGATCACCCGACCACCACATAAAGGCAGTTAAAAACGGAATCGTGGCCAGCATGCGCCAGGCAAAGGTCTGTTCACTATCTAAAGGCTGTAAGAAAGGCGTAAATACATAGAGCACCCCGAAAACCACCGAGGCCAATACAGATAACGCAATGCCTTTATACATAGTCAAACTCTACTTTCATTCGCCGGCATTATAACGATTAGTACACTAGAAAGCTTGATGCTTCATCTATTTAAAGTGAAATTACTACCCCACTTTAAACTAGATTTTTAGGCATAAAAATAAAAAACCATGCCTAAGCATGGTTTCGATTAAGAAGATATTTCTATCTTTGCGTTTGTTTGGTATGAATCACATCACTCAGGTCATAACCCACAGACTGTGCATATTGCAAATATTCGTTTACAACATTTTTATCTAATTGCGGATTACGTGATAGTATCCACATGTATTTACGTTTAGGCTCACCGACCAGAACGGTTTGATAATTCTCATCCAGTTTTAAGACCCAATAATCGCCACGCCCGACCGGAATCCAGCGAATAAAGTCGGGCAGGAAACTGACTTTTAATTTGGTATTTTGCGGTGGATCTTGCACAAATGCCTCACCCAAGGATTGGGTTGGCTGACCATCTTTTTTAGTACAGCGGTTATCGACCACAATATTGCCATTTTCATTCAAGGTATAGGTTGCAGTGACATCACGATCACATTTATTTTGAAAAGACAAAGGCTTGCGCGCCACTTCATACCAAGTCCCCAAATAACGGTCCAGTTCAACTTTTTCAACGGTCGGTAATGGCTCCTTTTGCGCATAGGCCATCGTCGCTGCGCCCAAACCCAGAAGAACCGCACTACCCACAGCAATTTTTGCCAGCTTCAATCCATTACCTGAAGAATTTTGAGTTGTCATAAAAATACCTATTATATGTTCACAAAATATTTATTTAAAAATTTTCTGTTCTTACAATAGCCTTATCCAAGCACTTGATTTGTTACATTATGTTTGGTTTATGATTGACTTTAGGTCATCGAAATAAAACTTCATGTAAAAAAAATCAATCAAACATCTGGGCTTTTAAGCGCAAAACTTCATCACGCAGACGTGCAGCCTGCTCAAACTGTAACTCTTTAGAGGCTTTCAGCATTTCCTTTTCAAGCTTGTTAATATGCTTCGCAAACATTTTCGGGTCTGCCATGATATGTCGTTCATCTGCACTGATCGCGCGCGCCTGATCAGAAGCTTTCAATTCAATTGAATCATCATCCAATATTTCACCGGTATCAATTTCCTTGATTACCTGACGGACTGCGCTACGCGGAGTAATACCATGCTCTTCATTAAACTGAATCTGCTTGGCACGACGTCGATCTGTCTCATCAATGGCTTTTTGCATTGAGTCAGTTATTCGATCTGCATACAAAATCGCCCTCCCTTTCAGGTTACGCGCAGCACGCCCGATAGTCTGAATGAGAGAACGCTCAGAACGCAGGAAACCTTCTTTATCGGCATCCAGAATCGCAACCAGCGACACTTCTGGCATATCCAGACCTTCACGCAGCAGGTTAATCCCGACCAGCACATCGTGTACGCCAGTACGCAGCTCATGAATGATCTTGACGCGCTCAACAGTATCGATATCCGAGTGTAAATAAGCGACCTTAATCCCGTACTCTTTCAAATAAGAGGTCAGGTCTTCTGCCATGCGCTTGGTCAAGGTGGTGACCAGTACCCGCTCATTGATATCTTTACGCAGATTAATTTCTGAAAGTACATCATCGACTTGCGTCAGTACCGGACGAATTTCAATTTCAGGATCGATCAGACCGGTCGGACGTACCACCTGCTCGACAATCTGCTGCGATTTTTCCAGTTCATAACGTGCTGGCGTTGCGCTGACATAAACGGTGGTCGGGACAATGCGTTCCCATTCTTCAAATTTCATCGGGCGGTTATCTAGCGCGCTTGGCAAACGGAAGCCGTAATTCACCAGATTTTCTTTGCGCGAACGGTCGCCTTTATACATGGCACCAATTTGTGGCACAGTCACATGCGATTCATCAATAATCAGCAAGGCATCATCGGGAATATAATCGAACAAGGTTGGCGGTGCCTCGCCTGAAGGACGTCCAGACAAATGACGCGAGTAGTTTTCGATGCCATTGGTATAGCCCAACTGCTGCATCATTTCCAGATCATAACGGGTACGCTGCTCAATCCGCTGCGCTTCCAGCAATTTGTCATTTTCACGAAAGAACACCAGTCGTTCTTTGAGTTCTTCCCGAATGGTTTCAATCGCGCGGGATAAATTGTCTTTTGGCGTGACATAGTGACTTTTGGGATAAATCGTCACCCGCGAGACTTTGCGCACCATTTTTCCGGTCAGTGGATCAAACCAGCGGATGGAGTCGACTTCATCATCAAACAGTTCAAGCCGGATGGCATCCTGATCCGATTCTGCCGGAAAAATATCGATAATTTCCCCACGAATACGATAAGTACCGCGCAGGAATTCCAGTTCATTACGCGAATACTGCATTTCGACCAGACGGCGGATAATGTCATCACGACCAATGCGGTCGCCTTCCACCACATGCAGCAACATGCTCATGTAGGCATTCGGATCACCCAAACCATAAATTGCAGAAACTGATGCGACAATAATTGCATCACGACGTTCTAATAATGATCGGGTCGCGGAAAGACGCATCTGGTCAATATGGTCATTAATTGCGGCATCTTTCTCGATAAAAGTATCTGAAGATGGCACATAAGCTTCCGGCTGATAATAATCATAATAACTGACAAAATACTCGACGGCGTTATTCGGAAAAAATGCTTTAAATTCGCCATAAAGCTGTGCAGCCAGCGTTTTGTTATGTGCCATGACAATGGTCGGACGCTGGGTCTGTGCAATTACATTGGCCATGGTATAAGTCTTACCCGACCCGGTAACGCCCAGTAAAAGCTGATCATGAAAGCCCTGTTCAATACCTTTGACCAGCTTTTCAATGGCCTGTGGCTGATCACCTGCGGGTTGATAACTGGTTACTAATTCAAAGGGTTGCTTATCAGTCACAGCTACATGTCTCAACTCGAATGCGGATCAGGAATTTTAGCAGATTTCAGACTTGCCGGAGCAGATTCCATAGCCAAAATACCGAAATCCAACAGATGATGACAGTCGAGAAATATGTTGAGAATTCTCATATTTAGTCAGTCTTTCAACATTCAGGCCATCCCGGCTTTTTACTTGACCCCAACCCCGATCAAAGGCAACATGAAGATCAGGATGGCCTCGAATAGACAATTATGACTTACCACTATCACGATGAAAGTATTGTTAAATCCCTTCCGGAAAATACTGTGTTTGTTTTTGGCAGCAATCTGGCGGGACAGCATGGTGCAGGTGCAGCAAGAACAGCGCTTGAGCATTTTGGTGCAGTCATGGGCGTCGGTCGTGGCTGGTCGGGTCAAAGCTATGCCATTCCAACCATGAACGAGCATTTGCAGCAAATGCCGCTGTCACAAATCCAGCACTATATCGATGACTTCAAGATTTACACCAAAAACCATTCTAAAAATAAATATTTTATTACGTCTTTAGGATGCGGGATCGCAGGTTATAAAGTCGAAGAAATTGCACCGATGTTTAAAGGCATTTCACGCAATGTCATTTTCCCGCAATCTTTTCGCCCTTTTGTGGAAAAGCCTCTACCCAAATTAAGCGCAAACTTCTTACATACGATTTTTCGCGATTCAGTCATTTTAAATCCTGCGACTGATGAGCTGATTGAAGAATTGCCATTGACCGAAAATGAAAAAAGTCTGGCGAGGATTATTTTAAATACCCAGATCTATCCGACCGACAGCAATGGGCGGGAACGGGTCTTCGAAATTGAAGATATCCTGCATAATCTAAATACCAAACTGATCGATTTTCAGAGTCATTCGGAAGGTGCCATGCTGTTTGGGGGTGTAATTTTAGCGCTACTTGAGCTGTATAATATTAATGAAAAAGACTTTATTGATGTCTGGCAAGAACAGCGAGAAATTGCCCCACCAAAACCGGAAAATAAAGCACGTAAAAGCATTCGCTAATAACCTATCTCTCTAAAAGCCAATTTCTGAATTGGCTTTTTTTATGGGCATAAGATGTGCAAGATCAATAGATCAACTAATTATTTTATTCTGCTTAGCAATGAGAAATGAGAAATGAGAAATGAGAAAAATCTGACCAGGGTTTTATCTGCTCGAGAAATAAGGAAATAGATGAAATATTAATTGCTGAATATCTAAAAATTTACACAAAAAAAGCCATGACTCATCATAGCTTTTTGAGTTCGACCAATTAGCGTTTACCCATTGAACGACGCGTACCGCGTGGCGGCATCCAGGTACGGTCAGCATAACGCTGCGGTCTTGGTCTTAAATCTTCCAGAACTTCTTCCGCAGCATTTTGCTCCGCTTGTTTGATCGGGAAAGGTAAATTAACCAGAGGCTTTTTTTTGGGAGGTGTTTGGGTGCTCATATGATTCACTCAATAATATATGCGCCTATTGTACAAAAAAACTCAAGCAACTGGGTAGCAGGATCTTGGATAAATTCTGTTAGTGCTATTTGGAGCTCAAGCACGGAAAGCAAAAAATCAATTCATTCCTAAACGACTTGCTGCAAAAATCGGCCTCATTCAGGAACAAAAACCTATATTGAGGACTTAAAAAATCAAAATTTTGCTGAGATAAAAACCAGATTTTTCTCTACTTAAACTAACTGTCTACATTTTAAAAGACTTATTTTACAGATGTTTCTTTGTTAACAGCTCAAACCTTGAATACAAAAAACACACAAAAGCTACCAATCTTAACCGATGGTTAACCTTTGATCTATTGTTCTATAACTGAATTTTTTAATGAAGTTCACATAATTAGTGAACTAGAAAAACGAATAAATACACTGGACATGGAGTTCCAAATCAATGAAAACAATGCTGGCATGTATGGCAGGCCTTGTCACTTTACCTATGGTCGCCCACGCAGATTCGCCTTATTTTAGTCTACAGGATGGAGATGGCTTTAAACGCTTTTCTGTGTCTGTGGGTGCACTACATGTGATGCCACAAGGTAAGGCCCAAGCTTTTGCAGTCAATACTGCGGTCAAAAATGGTGAAGTAAGTGATGTCGGGGCAGTCAAGTCAAGTACTGTACGCGACAATATTCGTGAAGGTTATAAAATCCCGCCTTTACTCGATTTAGCTTTAAACCTACCCGAAATCTCGGCTCCCCTCAGTGGGCAAGCCACCATTCAAGGTTTAGAACAATGGAATAATCCAGGGACTGGTCTGGAAGCCGATGATGTCACGACTTTAGGCATCATGACCAATTACTATTTTACTGATCATATTTCCTTTGAAGTGAAAGCTGGTATTCCACCCAAAGTGGATTTACAAGGCAGTGGTAAAATCTATGCCCCATTTTCGGCCATCGCAACCCCCCTGGGGGGTGCCTTAGGCAACCTTGAATTGGCCAATGATCTTCTGATTACAGACTTGGAAGCCTATGGCCCTGCTGCCTCGGCCCGTGCCTGGACACCTGCCGTTGAATTCCAGTATCACTTTGGTAAAACCGGAGTGAATAAATTTCGTCCTTATGTCGGCTTAGGTGTGATGTATGCCTATTTTAATGAACTGGAAATCAACTCGCGTACCGAGCAGGACCTGATTGCTGCTGGACATATGATTGCCAATATTAAACAAGGCAATGCTGGTGCTTCCCTTGAAGGTAAGCTAAGTGAAGCCGATCCTAAAGTAAAACTTGAAGCCTCAGATGTCTTTGCCCCTGTCGCTACGGTTGGCTTCAGTTATGACTTTAATGATACCTGGTTTGCGGTCGGCTCAGTCTCCTACGCACATCTGAAAAATGATACAACCATTACCGTCACTGATAGTACGTTGGGCGAACTGATTCGTTCCAAGGCAGATATTGAGATTAATCCGATTCTGGCCTATGCAGGTATTGGCATGCGTTTCTAAGTTCAATATCAGGTTTCAGAAAAACGGCTTCGGCCGTTTTTTTAGGCTTAAAATATTGATAAAAAAAATTTATCTTTCGATCAATTTTTATTTTATCGCCTCCTTTACCTGAATCGAATACTATAAGCGCTGACTTTATCTGCCTGCCTGCCCTATGTCCGATACTCCATTTTCCAAAGCGCTTATTTTTATGCTGATTGGCTCCGCTATCATTCTGGCATTGTCATTGGGCGTACGTCATGCATTTGGTCTTTATCTGGTGCCGATGAGTGATGAATTTGGTTGGGGACATAATGTTTTTAGCTTGGCGATTGCCATGCAAAACCTGATCTGGGGAGCAGTACAACCCATTACTGGAGCCTTCGCAGATAAATATGGCAGCAAGATTGTCGTTGCCGTAGGTGGGGCACTCTATGCCGTGGGCTTGCTACTCATGGCGATCAGTTCTACTGGACTGCTGTTAAATCTGAGTGTGGGCCTGATTTTAGGTCTGGCCCTGTCTGCAACATCTTTCCCGGTTTTACTGTCTGCTGTAGGACGTGCTGCACCACCAGAAAAACGCAGTCTGGCGATGGGTATTGCCAGTGCTGCCGGATCTTTTGGCCAGTTTATCATGCTGCCTTCGACCCTGTTGCTGTTACAGAATGTTGGTTGGTCAGGAGCATTGGTGGTCAGTGCGATTTTGATTGCCCTGATTGTACCACTGGCCTGGATGCTGAAAGCACCAATGTATATTCATCCAAATGCAGCATCTACACCCAATAAAGTGTCCCTCAGTTTTAAACAGATTCTGCTGGTAGTGAAAAATCATAAACCCTTCTGGTTTCTGTCTATGGGCTTTTTTGTCTGCGGTTTCCAGGTGGTATTTATTGGCATTCACCTGCCGGGTTATCTGATTGATCACGGTTTTAATGCCACCACAGGGACTATTTTTCTGGCATTGGTGGGTCTATTTAATGTGGTCGGCACCTATACTGCGGGCTGGCTCGGGGGTAAATATTCCAAGCCGCATTTGTTGATGGGTCTCTATGGCTTACGCGGGATCGCAATTATTGCCTTTCTCATGCTGCCACTGAGCACATGGACAGTCTATGCCTTTGGTGTCATTATGGGATTACTCTGGCTATCGACCGTTCCGCTCACCAACGGCATTGTGGCGAATATGTTCGGGGTGAAATACCTGACCATGCTCAGTGGTATCGTGTTTTTTACCCATCAGGTCGGCTCGTTTTTCGGTGGTTATCTTGGCGGAGTCAATCATGACTTGAGTGGTAATTATAATGCTGTCTGGATGCTGTCGATTGCCTTAAGCATTTTTGGCGTATTGGTACATTTCTGGGTCAATGAGGAGCAAATTGTGCATGACTGATTCTATGCTCATACTCAAAATCTCGATTGCTGTGGCGCTCTTGCTTTTATTCGCTCTGTCGGTGGCATTATGGATCCAGACACCGCAGCTGTTTGAATACTTTAATCAGGCCTTTTGTGCGCATTAAACTGCTGAAATTTACTCAGCTAAATAAACACAATTCACAGCACAATAACTTAAATGATTCATAATCAATAGAATAATAAAAATACAAGGTTATTCATAAACTGATCATTACTTTTTTAATTTTATTTCAATCTGGAAATTTTCTTAGATGCTCATGAACAAGAAAATTCCGAGACTTTACACTCCCGTTGTCTTTTTCCAGCCGATCAGTACCATTTGCTTAAACGGATCAGTCTTGCCAGTAGTCGCCCGTTTTAATGAGAAACATCATAATAAAAAAGGGATAATCCAGCCTTCCAGAAGAATTAGATCAGCGAGGTATACACTTTCAGCATTGAGGAACTAACCACCTCAACGGTGTTTTATTTTTGGAATATTGCCAGTTCTGCTCGAGTGAATTTTATTTTTCAAGCTTGATGAATATAAGATTCTTTCGTATATCCTTTACATAACCAAGTTATTCTTTACTTTTTCTCACCTAATTAACCTAGTGTGTTTTCCTTTTTCTGCTTAGCGTATTCAGTCATAAATATGTTTATCGCCTTAAGGAGAAAAAGATGAATACCCGTCATTTGTCAGATTGTGTTCAAACCTGTATGAGCTGCTCCCTTACCTGTACCGCTTGTGCAGCTGCCTGCTTAAAAGAAGAACATGTAGAAATGATGCGTGAATGCATCCAGCGTTGTCTGGATTGTGCCGATATTTGTCAGCTCTGCGCGCGTATGGAGCAGAAGCAATCGCCTTTTATGCAGGAAATCTGCGAGCTGTGTGCCAAGGCTTGTGATTATTGCGCAGAAGAATGCAGTCAGCACCAACATGAACATTGTCAGCAATGTGCAGAAGCCTGTCGCCGTTGTGCGGAAGAATGCCGAAAAATGGCTGCTTAAAAACCAAGTTAATCAACTTTATCTTCATCCGAATTGAATTGGTCAATGCTTTATCTTCTAGCTGATTTAAAGCATTTAAAACAAAAAACCCGCAAGCCTTCACTTACGGGTTTTTTAAATCCAAGGCAAACATCTCGCTTAGAATAAACGATTCATACCATTGAGTGTCGCTACACGGTAGGCTTCCGCCATGGTCGGATAGTTAAACGTGGTTTCCACAAAATACTTGATCGTATTGTTTGGACTGTTCATCACCGCCTGACCAATGTGGATAATTTCAGATGCATTATTACCGAAGCAATGTACACCCAAAACTTCCAGCGTTTCACGATGGAACAAAATCTTTAATTCGCCCATAGTGTCACCGGTAATTTGCGCACGCGCCAAATGACGGAACGAGGCCTGACCGACTTCATACGGAATTTTTTCTTCAGTCAACTGCTGCTCAGTTTTACCAATCGAAGAAATCTCGGGAATGGTATAGATTCCGGTTGGAATATCAGTGACGGGGGCAACATCTGGCTCACCGCTCATATTGGCACCCGCGCAACGACCTTGGTCATAAGCAGCAGATGCAAGCGACGGCCAACCGATTACATCACCGGCAGCATAGATATTTTCAACTTCAGTCTGATATTGATCATTTACCGTCAACTGACCACGGCTGTTTGGTTTCAGGCCGACATTTTCCAGCCCCAAACCATCGGTATTGCCTGAACGGCCGTTACACCACAAAATTGCATCGGCTTTAATTTTTTTGCCGCTTTGCGTGTGCATCACCACGTGATCATCAAATGTTTCCAGGAAGTCGATCTGTTCATTGTGACGAATCAGCACACCTTGCTCACGCAAGTGATAAGACAGCGCATCGGAAATTTCATCATCCAGATAGCTTAACAGTTTGTGCTGGGTATTGATCAAATCAACTTTATGCCCAAGACCAATGAAAATCGATGCATATTCACAGCCAATTACACCTGCGCCATAAATAATGATTTTCTGGATAGAAAAGTCCAGATCCAGAATTTTATCTGAATCAAATACACGTGGATGATTAAAATCAAGAATTTCTGGGCGATACGGACGCGAACCGCTAGCAATGACCAGTTGCTTAAACATCAAGGTTTCTTTAATGCCATCTGGACTAAATACAAAAATAGTATTTTGATCCTGAACATAGGCTCGACCATGATAGATATCGATCTTGTTACGGTCATAGAACCGTGAATGTGTATCTACTTGTTGTTGAATCACTTTATGCGCATGACGCAATACTTGCTTCATGGTGAACTGTTTCCAGTCCCCAACTTTCTGAAACAGTGGATCACGTTGATAACGGATAATACTGGATACCGTTTGACGCAATGCTTTACTTGGAATGGTACCCACATGGGTACAATTACCACCTAGCTGTTCACGCATCTCAACGATTGCAACACGCTTACCAGATTTGGCAAGTTTCATTGCCGCGCCTTCGCCCGCAGGGCCCGAACCTAGAACTACCGCATCATATTTAACGAAAGTCCCACTAACGACCTCTTTTTTACGTGGCATTCAACGCTCCTCAAAATTAAAAAATTCACTTTAATCTACCTGCTTATTATGACGTAAATCCTGTTGATTTTGTGTATTTAACTCACATATATTGGTTGATGAGAACATTTTTTAAATGAATACCCCTTTTTGCCCTATTTATAGCTAAGTTCGTTATAATAAACGCGCTATCTTTGATCATCTCCCCCTTCAAAAACAGTGGAAAAGTTGAATATGTCTGAAAACCGTAAACCTGAACAGGGTGTCAAACTTCGTGGCGCAGAGAAAGTCGCTCGTATTCCTGTAAAAGTGATCCCTACGGTTGAAACACCACGTAAGCCGGACTGGATTCGCGTAAAGATGGCAGCGCCGGAAGAAGTACAACGGATTAAAACAACGCTTCGCGAGCAAAAACTACATACTGTCTGTGAAGAAGCAGCCTGTCCAAACCTGCCTGAATGTTTTGGTGGCGGTACCGCAACCTTTATGATTATGGGTGATATCTGTACCCGTCGCTGTCCATTTTGCGATGTAGCACATGGTCGGCCAAATGCATTGGATGCAGATGAACCGCGCCACATGGCCGAAACCATTGCTAATCTTGGGTTGAAATATGCCGTGATTACCTCTGTAGACCGTGATGACTTACTCGATGGTGGTGCGCAGCATTTTGTCGATTGTATTAAAGAAGCACGTGCTTTAAGTCCAAAAACTTTACTTGAAATTTTGGTACCGGACTTCCGTGGCCGTATGGATATTGCACTGCGCATCATGACCGAATGTCCACCCGATGTGTTTAATCATAATATTGAAACAGTGCCGCGTTTATATAAAGCGATGCGTCCAGGTTCTGATTATCAGCACTCTTTAAACCTGTTAAAAATGTTTAAAGAATATTGCCCGAATATTCCAACCAAATGTGGCCTGATGGTCGGTATTGGTGAGACTGAAGAAGAAGTGCTTGCCTTACTTGACGATTTACATGCACACGGCGTGGACTATGTGACGATTGGTCAGTATCTACAGCCTTCTAAAGAACATGCAGCGATTGATCGCTTTGTGACCCCTGAAGAATTCGAACGTTATACCGAACATGGCCAAAAACTGGGCTTCCGCAATATCTGGGCAGCACCCATGGTTCGTTCAAGCTACTTTGCCGATCGTCAATACTACGGCGAACCGGTTCCAGCAGTGCGTCGTAAAACTGACCCTGCCAAGAAAATTGCTGTTCAGGCCATTGAAGCTTAGTCCTGTTTAAACCAATGAAATAAAAGCCCTCTCAAGTAGAGTAATGCCAGTCAGTTAAGCAATTGACTGGCATTTTATTTTTTAAATTCAGTATTATATTTGATAGATAGCAAAGTTATCCGCAACTGTTTGAAGCATGAGGTATATTGCACGGCAATATTAAAAAAATGATGGTTTCCATGACAAATTTACTAGTGGATGGTGGCTGACGAGTTTTGCGGTGAGGGATCACAAGATGCCTTCCTTGCGAAGTTTCGCTTCTCATTTGGGCGAAACCAAAGTAACAAATGATTTACAAATATTTGATTTAAAAAGTTAAGACTCCATCTTGAACGACCTTGAACGACTAAGCAGTTAAAGAGTCTATTTCTAAATTCTTTAACTGATCAGCTTTACTCTCCAGTAGAGGGCTTTTTAATATCCATATTAAAATTTTACTGAGCGTTAAACCCCATTTTTTATTTTAGATAAAGATTAAGTCATTACTTATCTTCACATTTCTTTGCGCGTTCTCACTTGAAGATTGATCATTTTTCCAACAACCTCAAAATAGATGCAAGACTTAAACATATCGTTGCCATACTTAAAAAGATCATTCTCACAAATCCAATGCTAAACCTGTCTGATTCTCGAACGACTAAAAATGAATGAACGGTGGTGAAATATCCGAGAAATCCAGACAAAGCCAGTGTTGTATAAATCTGGAGAAATATAACAATGTCATTTATTTTCGCTGTGCTACTGCTATTACTGAGTTTATGGGC
This sequence comes from Acinetobacter sp. YH01006, assembly GCF_013420445.1. Taxonomy (NCBI): domain Bacteria; kingdom Pseudomonadati; phylum Pseudomonadota; class Gammaproteobacteria; order Moraxellales; family Moraxellaceae; genus Acinetobacter; species Acinetobacter sp. YH01006. Next base: position 36,848 of record NZ_VOYB01000005.1, read on the forward strand.
AGTTTTCTATTTTCAGCTCTCGCGTAGTGCAGGTGCAATCGTGCTGATGGTCGTGTCAGTGGTCTGTGCCTTTCTTAGTCCGTGGTCACTGATTCTTGGTATCCCGCTCATCCTGATCAGCCTCGTGGTGATAATCGACCCTTTGCGCATGTCGTTTATTTCCAGACCGGCCTATAAAGCACTGGCCAATGCCATGCCGAGCATCAGTCCGACAGAGCGTGAAGCACTCGACTCTGGAACCAGCTGGTGGGAAAAAGAACTGTTTATGGGTGCACCGAACTGGGAAACCTTTAATAGCTATCCTTATCCAAAACTCTCGCTAGAAGAACAGGCCTTTCTGGACAATGAAGTTGAAACCTTGTGCAGCATGCTGGATGAATGGGAAATTCACGAGCAGAAAGTGCTGCCTGATCATGTCTGGCAATATATTAAGGAGCATGGTTTTTTGGGCCTGATTATTCCCAAAGAATATGGTGGTCGCGCATTTAGTTCTTTTGCTCAAAGCCGGGTGATGAGCAAGATTTCCTCTCGCTCCCTCACCACGGCCGTGAGTTGCATGGTACCGAACTCTCTCGGCCCGGGTGAACTATTGCTGCATTATGGTACTGAGAAACAGAAAAACCGTTACCTGCCGGGCCTGGCGCGAGGTGAAGAAATTCCCTGTTTCGGCCTGACCAGTCCGGAAGCGGGCTCTGATGCAGGCGCTATTCCCGATACTGGCGTGGTCTGCTACGGCCAGTTTGAAGGTCAGGAAGTCCTAGGCTTGCGAATGAATTTTTCCAAACGCTGGATTACGCTGGCACCCATTGCAACAGTGGTAGGTCTGGCCTTTAAAATGTATGACCCGGATCATCTTTTGGGCGAACAGACTGAATATGGTATTACCTGTGCCCTGCTGCCTGCCAGTCATGAAGGGGTCCAAGTAGGTCCTCGTCATAATCCCGGCCCACCATTCATGAATGGTACAGTTGAAGGTAAAGATGTATTTATTCCTCTGGACTGGATTATTGGTGGCGTAAAAAACGCCGGTAAGGGCTGGCGCATGCTGATGGAATGTCTGGCTGTGGGTCGTGGCATTTCCCTACCGGCACTGTCTACTTCTGCGGCAGAAATGACTTATTTAAATGTCGGGGCTTTTTCCCGAATCCGTCAACAATTTAAAATTTCAGTCGGCAAGTTTGAAGGTGTTCAGGAAGCCAATAGTGAAATTGCCAGTGATACCTATATGCTGGAAGCTTTCCGTTATCTGGTGACTTGTGGCCTTAATCAGGGCGGCAAGCCTGCTGTAATGACAGCGATTGCCAAATACTATGCCACAGAGGGAATGCGTAAGGTGGTGAATCACGGGATGGATGTGGTCGGTGGCCGCGCCATTCAGATGGGGCCACGTAATTTTCTGGCACCTTATTATCAGGCGATTCCAGTCTCCATTACCGTTGAAGGTGCAAATATTCTCAGTCGTTCCCTGATGATTTTCGGTCAGGGTTCAATGCGTTGCCATCCTTATCTCTATGAAGAATTACAACTCTTACAGGCTGAAGACCCGGCAGCCGCACTCAAGCCTTTTGATCATTTATTGTTTAAACATCTGGGATATACCTTTAACCGTACCGCCCGTTCCTTTGCCTACGCATTTACGGGTGGTTCAAGTACAGCACCTCAAAGTGCGGTTGAGTTTACCCGACCTTATTACAAGGTCATTAACCGGCTGAGCGCCAACTTTGCCTTAACTGCAGACATGTGTCTGGGTTTACTGGCAGGCGATATCAAACGCAAGGAAATGCTGTCCGGACGTCTCGCCGATATTCATGCTCACCTGTTTATTGCCTCCTCTATTCTGAAGTATTTTGAGCATAGCAAAAAGACTGAAGCTGAACGTTTGCATGCACAGCTTGCAATAGAAAAGTCACTCTATACAGCGCAGGAAGCATTTTATGATCTGTTTGCTAACTTCCCGGCCGGTGCAGCAGCAGGCATGATCAAACTGTTATGTTTCCCATTTGGCCGTCCCGTACACAAACCCTCAGACCAGCTTAAACAGCAGGTTGCAAATAGCATGATGGAAGATAACGCATTCCGTCAGGTATTGAAGAAGCATGTCTATTATAATACTCATAAAACTGATGTCACTGGACGCATGGAATCGACTTTCGCTTTGCTACTGGATATTGAACAGCTTTGGGATCGCTTTAAAAAAGCTGAAAACAAAGGTCAGTTTAAAGGTCTAAGCTTTGCCGAGCATGTGACAGATGCACAGCAACATGGCTTTATTAATGATGAAGAAGCAGAAAAGCTGCTTCACTATAATGCACGTCGTTATGACAGCATGCTCACAGATGTCTTTGATCTGCATTTACAGGAAGTATTGGAGTTGGAGAACCCCCATATTCGTAAAGCAGATGCGACAGGAACCGATACTTCTGTTCAAACCGATCCTTTACACTCAACTTCGCCTTAAATCAAACTTTGACCAAAGGTGTCATAAATTCCAAAGTGGGATCGTAGTTGAATATTTCACTTTAGAACCTTTCCAAGTGGCTTTTTAGCCACTTTTTTACGACTATGGCACGATGGTATTTCGCATAAAAAGCACTAAGCTAGAGCTATAAGAAAATTGAGGGTAAACCATGTCACAACAAGATTATGAAAATGGCCTGAAAGTGCGTACTGATGTCATGGGCGAAAGCTTTGTCAAACGTGCACAGGAAAATACCGTGCCTTTTACCCAGCCTCTACAAGACTGGATTAATGAACATGCCTGGGGTTCAACCTGGCAACGTGAAGGTGTATTGCCACGTAAATATCGTTCTTTAATTACCATTGCTTTCCTTACGGCTCAAAAAAGCCCCACTGAACTAAAAGGCCATGTTCGGGGCGCTCTTAACAACGGTGCGACGGTTGAGGAAATTCAGGAAGTGTTACTCCATAGCCTGCCATATTGCGGTGCACCAGCAACTCAGGAAGCATTTCGGGCGGCACTTGAAGTGATCCAGGAATATCAGGTGAATCAGGAATAATTTGGTTGCAGATGAAATTGAGCCGTTTTAGAAATAAGCTCACAATTTAATTTTGCAGATGATTCATAAGTTACTTAGGCTAAATAAAGCTCAGCTGATTTTAGTTGCTTACCCTGATCTCAGCCTATCCGTCAAATGAATATGTACCGAGAAGTTGTAGATTCTCGGTACATTACAATAATGATTCTAAAATAAAACTGATGGATTTTTTAGAGTTGAGCACCTACTTATAAAAACTCGCGTCTTTGATCACATACAGCCCGATCACTCATAAGATCAAATCAGACAGATCCAGTAAAATAGTGGCTCAAAATAAGCCTTAGTTCAATGAAGATTCACACTAGAGCCAGTACACATTAAAGCTATAATAAAACTCCAGCACTTCAAAACGTACGTTATAGCCCAGTTCAGTCAACTCGGCTGATAAAGCCCGAATATCTTCCAAAGGCAAATGTTTGGGAAATACAGTAATGACTGCGGTATTGCCCTGTTTCGCATTTTCTTCAATTAACTTGGCTAGACGCGGCTTATAGACCTCAATATTCAAATTGGCCACATCTGATAAAACCTTGGCCTGATCCGCCGTCATAAAAGTCATTTTTTATTTTCTCTTTTGATGTAATTTCATCAAGTTAAATGATTTAAACCAAAAGCCGTATTTCATTTTTGTATCAGGTAACTAAAAAATAACAAGCAAAAAAATCCCTCTGCAGAGGGATTTTTTTAAATAAAAACTTACTGACCTGGCAGTGGAATATATTGAGAAGAACTGTTTTGTGCTTTACGCTCAGTCACTACTACATCCAGCATCATGGTTTTGCCAGCACGCTCCACTTCAATCTGAATGGTACTATTCGGCTTTTGCAGGGCAACAAAATTAATCAAATGCGAAGCCGAACTGATCTCTTCCTCATTCACTTTCATAATTTTATCGCCACGCTGAATGCCCGCTTTCGCTGCCGGTCCATCTGCCAGCACTTCTGCGACGGTCACCCCTTTCTCTTTAGGTTGCAGTACATCATCACGTTCTGTCGGTAATAAACTGATTCCTAACCAGCCACGAACGACACGGCCATCTTTCAGAATAGCATTCATCACCTGCTGACAGATTTTGGCTGGAATGGCGAAACCAATCCCCAGTGAACCACCAGTTTGCGAGAAAATTGCCGTATTCACCCCAATCAAGTTGCCGGCGACATCGATCAAGGCTCCGCCTGAATTTCCCGGGTTAATTGCAGCGTCGGTTTGCACAAAGTCTTCATAGGTATTAATGCCCAGATCTGAACGCCCTGTTGCTGAAATAATCCCTTGCGTTACGGTTTGACCCACACCAAATGGGTTACCAATGGCCAAAACGACGTCACCGACTTCATTGCCACTCAATTTAAAAGGCAACACGGGTAATTGATCCAGTTCAATTTTAATCACTGCCAGATCGGTATCTGGATCCATTCCCACAACTTTTGCTTCAGCACGTCGTCCATCCTGCAATGCCACCACAATCTGGTCTGCCTGTGCAATCACATGGTTATTGGTCAGGATATACCCATCAGGACGTACAATCACCCCGGAACCTAAACTGTTCTCATTCGGACTTTGTCCATACTGGTCAGGCAACTGATCGCCAAAAAACTCACGAAATACCGGATCGGTCAGCAAAGGATGAGCCTGCTGTTTGACTTTTTGAGTGGTAAAGATATTGACTACAGCCGGCGCTGCCACTCTTACCGCAGCACTATAGGAGACCACGCCTCCTGAGCGCGACGTATCAATCAACGGCTCTACTTTTTCAGCAGGCATCTTGACACCATCTGGTGCAACCGGTGCTTTTGGTTTTTGTAGTTGTTGCCACCCCAAAAAACCGATAATGACCAAAATCAGTAACACCCAGGGTAACCATGTAAAGGTGCGGCGCACGTTGTTATCCTCTAAAATATTTTAATTCGTTGATGACTAAGTAATTTGTGTTCTATTGTAATGCGAAATACATAACTAAACACAAAAAATTCCACAGAGTTTTGTGCAGCTTTAGTTACAATTAAATATAAAGATAAATATTGGCAAATTTTTAAACGAACAGGAATTTTATGGCGAATTTAAACGATATTATTCAGTGGTGTGAACAGACTTTGGCAGCACGTGAATTTAAGGACTATGCACCGAATGGCTTGCAGATTGAAGGTAAATCTGAGGTCAATAAAATCCTGTGTGCCGTGAGTGCTTCGCAAAGTGCGATCGAAGCGGCAATTGAGCAAGGCGCAGATTTACTGCTGGTTCATCATGGCTATTTCTGGAAAGGTGAAGCCTATCCGATCACTGGTATGCGCGGTAAACGGATTAGAGCCTTAATTCAAAATGATATCTCTCTGGTTGGCTATCATCTGCCTTTAGACAGTCATCCAACTTTAGGCAATAATGCGGCGATTGCAGATTTATTAGAACTGGAAAATATTGAACAGTTGGATCCGAGTGAACGCCATCCGATTGGCAATATTGGCTATTTAAAACAACCGATGCGTCCTGAATATTTTAAAAACCATATTTCAGAAAAACTTGGCTTTGATGCAATTCATCTTCCTGCGGACAAAACTCAAATCCATAAAGTCGGTTTCTGTACCGGTGGTGCGCAGGATTATATTCATAAAGCAGCGCTACAAGAGTGTGATGCTTATATTTCTGGTGAAGTGAGCGAACGCACCTTCTATGAAGCTCAGGAACTGAATGTACATTATTATGCCTGTGGCCATCATGCCACTGAAAAATATGGTGTACAGCGCCTGGCCAAAGCGATTTCAGAACAGTTTAATATTGAGTATGCTTATTACGAATTAAACAATCCGATTTAATTCTCGCTGACAGCATTTTCCACGAGCTTTATTTATATATTTTCAGGATTTATTGTGTATTGTTATTTATACGCAATGCCCATTTGGTCCGATTATCTATTACAATAAAGCCACTTATTGTTAAAACCCAGCTAAATGCAAGGAATTGAGAACATGACAACCATTACTTTACCAGCATTACCTTATGGCTACGAAGATCTTGCTCCACACATCAGCAAAGAAACTTTAGAATACCATCACGACAAACACCACAATACTTATGTGGTTAACCTGAACAACCTGATCGCTGGTACTGAGCTTGAAGGCAAAACTCTAGAAGAAATCATTACAGCAACTGCTGGTGATGCGTCTAAAGCAGGTATTTTCAATAACGCTGCTCAAGTTTGGAACCACACGTTCTACTGGAACTGTATGGCTAAAAACGGTGGCGGTAAAGCAACGGGCACTTTGGCTGCAAAAATTGATGAAGCTTTCGGTTCTTACGAAAAATTTGCTGAAGAATTTGCTGCTGCTGCAACCACTCAGTTCGGTTCAGGTTGGGCTTGGTTAGTGGCTGACCAAGTAAACGGTCAACTGTCAATCATGAAAACTTCAAATGCTGATACGCCAATGGCGCACGGTAAAGTTGCAGTATTGACGATTGACGTTTGGGAACATGCTTATTACATCGACTTCCGTAATGCACGTCCTAAATACATCTCTACTTTCCTGGAAAGCCTAGTAAACTGGGATTATGCAAATGCGAAATATGCAGGTCAGCCTGCAGGTGTTGAGAAATAATTCTTTATTTCTTTGCTAAAAAATCACCCATTTCGGGTGATTTTTTTATTTTTAAGCCCCAAATGAATATTTATAAAGCAAACAATTCATTTCTTTACATTAATTGATTGACGACCTTGGGTTTCCTGCCTAAAATGCCGATCAGATTCTCCAATAGCTCAGTCGGTAGAGCGACGGACTGTTAATCCGCAGGTCCCTGGTTCGAGCCCAGGTTGGAGAGCCATCTATTCTTCCATAGCTCAGTCGGTAGAGCGACGGACTGTTAATCCGCAGGTCCCTGGTTCGAACCCAGGTGGAAGAGCCAAGATTCTAAAAAACCCACTCATTACGAAGTGGGTTTTTTTATATCTGCTTTTTTTAAATTGAGATCGGTAGTGATATCTGTATATACAATTAGCTACCTTATATTCTCTGAGCCAGATCACTTACAAAAATTAAGGCTGATAACAATCTGACTGCTCAGACTGTTTACATAAACATAACAGTTTGAACTCCAAGCCTTTTCGACTATTTTTAAAACACTTGATTCAATTTCTTCGGCTTTTTTCTAAAAGTGCCTTGACCCCTTTTCAAATCTCTCTATAATCGCTGTCAGATTCTCCAATAGCTCAGTCGGTAGAGCGACGGACTGTTAATCCGCAGGTCCCTGGTTCGAGCCCAGGTTGGAGAGCCAATCTATTCTCCCATAGCTCAGTCGGTAGAGCGACGGACTGTTAATCCGCAGGTCCCTGGTTCGAGCCCAGGTGGGAGAGCCAAGATTCTGAAAAAACCCACTCATTGCGAAGTGGGTTTTTTTTATTCTTCCCTATTTGTGATCTGTGTTTAATTTGAGTCAGTTTATATTTTTTGTGATTGGCTGCCTGGCAACTTTTGCGTTAGTTTGCCTGCTCTTCCCGCATCTGTTCACCCGTCAAAAAAAATTCTATCCGAAGCGTGTGATTACTGCTTTTGAAAGCAGGATGTTTACACGCCTAAAAGAAGCCTTTCCTCATCATCATATTCTGGCTCAGGTTGCCTTTAGCGCCTTGATTACGCATGACCAGATGAACATGCGTAATCAGTTCAATCGTAAAGTTACAGATTTTGTGGTGCTTGATCGTGACTATAATGTACTGGCCATTATTGAACTGGATGATCCCAGCCACATTGGCAAAGAGCAGGAAGATGCTGAACGGGATGCTATGCTGATTGCAGCAGGCTATACCGTGATTCGATACACTCAGATTCCAAGCATCAGACAACTGCAAAGAGATTTGAGATAATTTAAGGTAAGGTTACTGCGCTTTCGGATGCAGCTTGGGTTGAATTTGTATCTTGCTCTGCTTTGAGCTTTTCCGCAGCTTCTCGCGCTTCGATGCGCGCAATCATTTCTGCCTGCTGCTGTTTATATTTTTCCTGATTTTTAGCATCACTATTTACCGCAAGAAAAGCCATACTCACCAAAAATATCGGTATACATAATACCAGCGCACCTAAAATTACCAGCTTTTTAACACTGCGGGGCTGCGGCTGCTCAGACATAACAAACCTACTTTAATTTCGTCATTTAATTGCACTGCTCAATATAACAAAATAAAGTCATAGCTCAAGGCCGAAAAACATTTAAATCCACGCCGACCTCAAGCCAACATGGATTTATTATTCTTGTTTTAATTAAGACACTGGGGTATTCATGACCGCTTCTACCGTATTGAGTAATGCTGGAATATTTTCAGTGACCACTGTGGCATGCGTTGCATTCAGTATTGGAATTAACTCCACATCAGTTCCATCTGCCAGCATATCTTTATATAACATCTCGGTAATAGTATAAGGTACAGTGGTATCTGCTGTGCCTTGAAAAATATAAACTGGGCGATCAAGTCTAGTTTGTGCAGGCTGATTATCGATCAGATAATCCATAATATCAAGATCACTCAGAAAGTTTCTCTGCAACGCTTGGTATTGCGAGAAATTCACACCACTTTGTAATGTCGTTTGAATATCTGCACCAAAACGTTGTGCAAGCTCAGGGGAACATAAACTTTCAGCCTGCCTGGCCAGATCAACCTTGGCATTGACAAAGGCCTGATTGTAATTAAAGCTGGTTTTTTCTGCCTTAATTCCTGAACTGACGATGGCTGCATACGTATACAAAGTCGCAGCAATTGGAACTGCTTGTGCCACATTCCCTGACTCAGCCAGATCTTGAGCAAATAAAAGCCCCTCTTCTAAGGTATCGTTAAGATAGGAAGCCGGGGCAATCGCCACTGCTCCACGATAGGTATTATTTGGTAAAGCCTTATAAAATTCTGCAGCAGCCAAGGCAGCATGACCACCCTGAGACCAACCAATCACTCCCCAATCTTTAGCCAGCAGTCCACCATACTGTTTTTGAGCTTCACTAATCGCTGACAATATTGACTTGGCAGCACTCTCCAGATGTAAATATGGATGAGGCACATTGTCATTACCCAAACCCTCATAATCCGGTGCAATCACTGCATAACCACGTTCTACTAATCCCATAACCAAGGCCTTTTCAGGCCCATCCAGAGCAAGGCGTGAAGGAGCACATTTATCTGCTGCACCTGTAGTACCATGCGCCCAGACGACGATCGGCCAACCACCTACAGGTGGAGTACCTTTCGGGGTAAATACCAATGTGGTCGCACGAATTTCTCGACCTTGTACACCTTCCATTCTATAAGTAAAAATATCATGACGTTCGACCACTGTTTTTACTTGCTCATCGACTGCATAAGTTCGAACCGGATTAAACCCTATAAAATTGTCGTCATCATCATCGTTACACGCAGATAAAAATAGTACCGAGGAACACAGCACACCTAACATCAATTTCTTATAACTGTTCTGCATATTTCTATCCTTTTATTGTTATTCCCTATCTCTTAATCGAGATCACTCAAAATTAATCATAAAAAAAGCATCCTTTATAGGATGCTTTTGTTGTTATCCGACATACGGTAATTATCTTAGAGCAAACAATATTCCCACAAAAATAATGAGGCCAATCCAACGGTTATGACGGAATGCCCAAAAACATAGCTGTGGATTTTTATCGCGAGTTTTAAACCATTGGTAAATAAAATCAGCAGCAACCAGCAAAAGTGCTAACAAGCCAAATGGAATCAATAAATTTTCCAGCCAAAGTGCAGCACCTATCAATAAAATACTGCTCGCCTGCAAGGTGCTAATGATTGGAATATCATAGCGACCAAACAGAATTGCGGTTGATTTTACTCCAATCTTTAAATCATATTCACGGTCTGCAATCGCATATTGAGTATCGTAGGCCACAGTCCAGGCCAGATTGCCAAAATACAATAACCAGCAGGTCAGATCGGGAGTTTGCCCAACAGCGGTATAGGCCATGGGTATGGCCCAGGAAAATGCTGCACCCAAAAATACCTGAGGCAAATGGGTATAACGTTTCATAAAAGGATAAATAAACGCTAACAGCAAAGCCCCAAATGACCAGTAAAAAGTTTCGATCGGCAAGAAAAATAGCAGACAGGCGCTGGCAGCCACCAAAACCAGAAATACCATCACCGCTTCTTTGGCGCTGATGACTCCGGTCGCTAGTGGTCGGTTTTTAGTACGCTCCACATGCGCATCGACTTTACGGTCAGCAAAATCATTGATGGCACAACCCGCCGCCCGCATAAAAATCACACCCAAAATCATGGGAATTAAAATTTCAATGCGTGGCATCCCCTGAGCCGCAATCCATAATGCCCACAAGGTTGGCCAAAAGACCAGTTCAGTACCAATTGGTTTATCAAAACGACAAAGATAATAATAGGCGCCAAGACGCTCACGCCAGGTTATTGCTTGTGCAGTTGCCATATAAAGTCAAGCCCTTGAATTTTGTATAAAGTTTTCAAATGCCGGTAAAAATGTTTCTTGTACGATAAATTTACAGCCGTGCCAAGTATAGCAGCTCTGACGCGTCCAACCCTCTTCTAAAAGAATGACCCGACGCTGGCAAAGTGGATTCGTCCGTTGAAACAGGAACCAGCCAATTGGCTTAGTCCCAATATGCTGAAAGATTCGGGCTTTTTTCTGCAGGCTTAAAATTGGAAAAATACTCTTTGCTTTCACCCAGGGCGACTGTTCTGAACCATAGAGATAGCTTTCCCGCACCCAGGAAGTATGCTGATGTGACATCTGCATCCATTTGGCATTGGCGAAGCTTAAACGCTGAAAATGCTCTTGAATAGGCTCAACATGAAATTGTCCCTGCGCCAAGCCGGTCAATTGCTGTGTCAGAGAACCTGAGGCATACAGCCATGGTTTTAGCTCAGCAGACATAGTGGGCATCAAGGCATGCTGATTTTTAGAAAAATACGTCATGTTTAACAGTTATCTGCTTTAGCAATCACTTCAAATTTGCCTTGGGGTGTTTTAATTAAAATTAAGCCTTCAGCGCTTAAATAAAACTCTTTTGGATAGTCAAATGTAAGTGCCAGTTCAGGATTTTTCAGTTCAACAAACTGTGCTTGTTTATAACCTTCAATGGTATGCCCTACTTCCAAATATGTAACTTCAGAAAAATTTAACTTAAAACCTTGTGCATGGTCTTTAGGATCATTCCAAGGAAAAAATCCGGTATGTTTTTTACGTGGTTTAGCCATAACAATCTAATTCAACATTCTTTGCTTTATATTAACCCAGTATAGAAAAAACCCGCGACATGCGCGGGTTTTTTACAGGGAAATTCTTGAAAGAATTACAGGCTGTAGTACATCTCGAATTCAACTGGGTGAGTGGTGGTGTTTAAACGACGCACTTCTTCAGTTTTAAGTTCGATATAGGCATCAAGCATGTCTTTCGTGAACACGCCACCTTTCAGCAGGTAATCATGATCTGCTTCAAGTGCTTCAAGCGCCATATCCAGGCTATGCGCCACTGTCGGGATTTTCGCTTCTTCTTCAGGAGGAAGATCGTACAGGTTTTTGTCAGCCGCTTCACCTGGATGAATCTTGTTTTGGATACCGTCGATACCTGCCATCAACAATGCCGCGAAACCGAGGTACGGGTTCATCATTGGATCTGGGAAGCGAGCTTCAATACGCTTGCCTTTCGGGCTTGACACGTAAGGAATACGGATAGATGCAGAACGGTTACGCGCTGAGTAAGCCAGCATAATCGGTGCTTCGAAATGCGGAACCAGACGCTTGTACGAGTTTGTAGAAGGGTTGGTTAATGCATTCAATGAACGCGCATGTTTGATAATACCGCCAATGAAGTACAATGCCATTTCTGAAAGGCCTGCATATTCATCACCAGCAAACAAGTTCTTGCCATCTTTAGAGATCGACATGTGAACGTGCATACCAGAACCGTTATCGCCAACCATTGGTTTAGGCATAAAGGTTGCTGTTTTCGCATATTGATGCGCAACGTTCCAAACCGCATATTTAAACTGTTGAACTTCGTCCGCTTTACGAACCATGGTGTTGAAGCTTACACCAATTTCCAACTGGCAAGATGCAACTTCATGATGATGTACTTCTACACGACCTGGGCCCATGATGTCTTCAATTTTGGCACACATATCTGCACGCATATCATGTGAAGAATCAACTGGAGGAACCGGGAAGTAACCGCCTTTTACGCGTGGACGGTGACCAGAGTTACCACCTTCGTAGTCATTGTTGGTTGACCAGGCAGCTTCTTCAGCGATCAATGTATGGCGCGCGCCAGACATATCGATTTCCCATTTTACTTCGTCAAATACGAAGAATTCTGGTTCTGGGCCAAAGAATGCTGTATCACCAATACCTGTTGATTTTAGGTATTCTTCAGCACGGCGAGCAATCGAACGTGGGTCACGGTCATAACCCTGACCTGTAGAAGGCTCAATCACATCACAAGTCACAACAACTGTAGGCTCGGCAAAGAACGGGTCGATGAAACCGGTTTCTGCATCTGGGCGTAAAATCATGTCAGATGCTTCGATGCCCTTCCAACCAGCAATTGAAGAACCGTCGAACATTTTACCGTCTTCAAAAGTATCTTCGTCGATTGTATCTGCTGGGTAAGTCACATGTTGTTCTTTACCTTTAGTATCCGTAAAACGGAAATCGACCCATTTCGCGCCACTTTCTTGGATGAGTTGAAGGACTTTGTTCGCCATGCTCATTTTGCTCCGATGAATTTTTGTTGCACTCGTTACGTGCGTGTTAGTAGTTGGTAGTCATTAAGCAATTACCGTACCAACTATTCAAAGTATAGATAAAATCTTGAAATCTATATAAGAAATCATGAAGTGACAAAAATACTTTGCGACTATTATACTAGTTGAGAAACTAAATGCACTATATTCAGGCATTCTTCATTTATTTTATTTCGGCTTTATTTTTTAGCGCACCTAAATAGTGCAATCACCTATAGAAGTGTATTAAAAACATAGTTTTTTATATAAAATTTGCTACTTTTTCGTGTATTTGTTTAAAAAACACCCATATGTTGCTAAAAATTGACTCTTTTCTCATGGTCTGAGGCAAACAGAAATCTGCAACATGCAGTTGCTCAGTGAATATTTTGATGCATTTTCTTTAAATATACTTTCTATACCATAATCTATATAAATTTCTATTATTCAAGTGATGCTTTTTTCAACAGATTTTAGATCAATATTGCTGATTATTTTTAACTTATCAATTTTTCCCTAAAAAATATAAATTCTAAAGTTTCTTTAAGTAAGTCTATTACTTTAAATCATGATTAAAATTTTATTCCAGTTGATACAGATGCTTTTAAAGCAAATAAATTGAGCAAAATTGTTGCGCCGAATACGGCTATTTTTTGCTATGATGAATAGTACTTTATTTTCACACAATGAAATCAATGATTTAGTCGTGGTACACCCGTGCTTGCAATAAGCGCAAATAAAGTACGATCTGGACAACTTTAGCACAGTTAAGTGCATTAATTTCAATAGGTTAAGCTCATGCTTTTAATGGTCGACAACTATGACTCCTTTACTTATAACATCGTTCAATATTTTGGCGAACTGAATCAAGAAGTAAAAGTAGTCCGTAATGATGCCGTGACATTGGAAGATATAGAGCGATGGCAACCCAAGTATTTAGTGATTGGCCCCGGCCCATGCTCGCCGAGTGAAGCAGGCATTTCGATTCCTGCGATTCAGCATTTTGCTGGAAAAATTCCGTTATTGGGCGTTTGTCTCGGCCATCAGAGTATTGGTCAGGCATTTGGCGGTGACATCATACGTGCCAAACGTGTCATGCACGGCCGTCTGTCGGATATGTACCACAGCGATACCGGGATTTTCAGTAATCTTCCGTCGCCATTTCCTGCAACGCGCTATCATTCCCTGGTGATTGATCAAGCCACCTTGCCTGAATGTCTGGAAGTGACCTGCTGGACCAATGAAGCCGATGGCTCTATGGAAGAAATTATGGGGGTAAAACATAAGACATTGCCGGTCGAAGGCGTGCAGTTCCATCCTGAATCGATCCTGAGCCAGCATGGCCATCAAATCTTTAAAAACTTTCTCGAAATTTATGCCTAAGAACATCTTATGAATATTCAACAAGCTTTAAACAATATTACCAAAAACATTCACCTGACTCAGGATCAAATGCAAGACGTGATGCGTGCCATCATGTCAGGTGAAACCACTGATGCCCAGATTGGTGCCCTGCTGATGGGTTTACGCCTTAAAGGTGAAAGCATTGATGAAATTACCGCAGCCGCACGGGTCATGCGTGAACTGGCTACCAAAATTGATGTCAGCGATATTCCCTATTTAGTCGATATTGTCGGTACAGGCGGTGATGGTCAAAACCTGTTTAACGTCTCTACCGCGTCTGCATTTGTGATTGCAGCAGCAGGCGCAACCATTGCTAAACATGGCAACCGTGGCGTTTCAACCAAATCAGGCTCGTCAGATTTACTGGAACAGGCTGGGATTAATCTTGACCTGAATATGCAGCAAACCGAGCGTTGTATTCGTGATGTGGGGGTCGGGTTTCTGTTCGCACCGAATCATCATACAGCCATGAAATATGCAATCGGCCCGCGTAAAGAATTGGGGATTCGCAGCATTTTCAATTTACTTGGCCCGCTGACCAATCCAGCCGGCGTCAATCGCTTAGTCATTGGCGTGTTTTCCAATGAACTGTGCCGTCCGATTGCAGAAGTGATGAAACAGCTCGGTGCTGAACATGTGATGGTGGTGCATTCTCGCGACGGGCTGGATGAGATCAGTCTTGCATCTGCAACGTATGTGGCTGAGCTAAAAAATGGCGAAGTGACTGAATGGGAAATTACCCCTGAATTGGTTAATATCGAATCTCAAACCTTGACTGGTTTAATTGTAGAAGATTCTGCACAGAGTCTGGCATTAATCAAGGATGCATTGGGCAAGAAAAAATCAGAGATCGGTGATAAAGCGGCCAATATGATTGCCCTGAATGCCGGTGCAGGTATTTATGTTTCCGGTTTGACCAGCAGCTATAAACATGGTGTTGCATTGGCACATGACATTATTTATGGCGGCCAGGCTCTGGAGAAAATGAGTGTGCTGTCTGAATTTACCAAAACCATTAAACAATACGAAGCTTAATTCGGTCAGGAATTTTGATCATGGTGGATATCGCAAATACAATTTTAGGCAAGATTGTTGACCGTAAAACGGAAGAATTTGCTCTACGTTTAAAGCAGAAAAGCTATAAAGATCTGGAAGAGCTGGCTCAAGGTGCATCAGCTGTGCGTGGTTTTACCCAGTCTTTAATGTCAAAACGTCCGGGTGTAATTGCTGAAATCAAGAAAGCTTCACCATCTAAGGGGATTATTCGTGAGAATTTTAATCCTGCAGAAATTGCAGCACAGTATCAAGATGCGGGTGCCGCATGTTTATCTGTCCTGACCGATGTGGACTTTTTTCAGGGTGCAGATGAAAATATTCAGATTGCCCGTTCGCATTGTGACCTGCCGGCGCTGCGCAAAGATTTCCTGATCGATCCTTATGGAGTCATTGAAGCACGTGCCTTAGATGCGGATTGTATTTTACTGATTGTGGCATGTCTGTCAGATCAGCAACTAGAAGAAATGTCGAAAACTGCTTTTGAGCATAATTTAGATGTTTTAGTTGAAGTACATGATGAAGCAGAACTGGAACGTGCGCTGAAACTTTCAGATCGCTGCTTGCTGGGTGTGAATAACCGTAATTTAAAAACCTTCGATGTCGATTTAGATACCTCGATTCGTTTAAAGAACTTACTCGATCCCTCTCGCCTGTTAGTCACTGAAAGTGGTATTGCTACCCCTGCCGATGTGGCGATGATGCAACAGCATGATATTCATGCCTTTCTGGTCGGTGAAAGTTTTATGAAACAGCCTCGACCTGATCATGCATTCCGTAACCTGTTTGGTGAGCCTGAATCGGTTTAACTATTGACTCACTTTAATATTTAGACCAAGCCCAATCTCAGGATTGGGCTTTTTTATTTTCAGGATTAATAAGAAAAAGAAATAGCATCATGTGAATTCACAAATACCGAAGCATGTCATGCAAGCAATTCATTTCTCCTTTATCTATTTTCAGACTATAATTCTGTTAAATTCCGCATCTTCCTTGTTTTTACATTATGAGTAAACACGATTGTTCATTATCTAAAGATCAGTACAACCTGCTGAAATCTTTTAAGAAGCAAATTACACAGCCACATACCCCTGCGGTTGTTGCTGCACCCGTTGAAAAGACTGTCGAGCAAGAAGCTTTAGAAGAACTGGAATTATTCCGCAAGCAAATGCAGGGCGTGCAAAAAATTGAATCGGGAAATACCGTTCAATTGGACAAACCACGCAAGAAAAAACCGGATGCACAAGTTCTGGCAAAGCGTGCAGCGGCGACTGGCCCGATGGAAACAGATGCCATGGCATTATCGGACACGCAGGCCATGCTCAATCCTGTCGGGAGTCAGGCCAACTTGAGCTATCGCATTGCCACCTTGCAGCATAAAGTGTTTGAAGACTTAAAAGCCGGCAATTTACGCTGGTTTGAAGCTGTGGATCTGCATGGCTGTACCGTGGAAGAAGCGCGTCAGGCGGTGCTACAAATTATCCAGATCGCCAAAGATGAAAACCAGAACGTGATTAAGATCGTACACGGTAAAGGCCCGGAAGCGATTTTAAAAACCTATGTGAATGGTTGGCTGCGTCAGCATCGCGATGTTTTGGCTTTTGTCAGTGCGCCTGAAAAACAAGGCGGTACTGGTGCAGTTCTGGTTCTGCTAAAACGTGCAGAAAAGAATCCAAAGTTTAAACAGTAACCGGTTTTCGCCTCAAAACAAGGCATTGTAAAAGTTTTCTGCTACAATGCCGTCCTTGTTCATTCTCAGTTTAAGTGAATACGTCATATGACTATGCAGCAATCCTACGCAAACATTCTTACTGCCGTTGGCGAAGATCTCAATCGCCCTGGTCTCAAAGATACGCCTGTGCGTGCTGCCAAAGCATTTTCATATTTAACCTCGGGTTATAGTCAGACACTTGAAGAAGTCACCAACAAAGCGGTCTTTCCTTCCGACAACCGTGAAATGGTACTGGTCAAAAACATCGAATTCTATTCCTTATGTGAACATCATTTATTGCCATTTTATGGCCGTGTCCATATCGCCTATTTACCAGAAGGTCATGTCTTGGGCCTGTCCAAATTTGCCCGTATTACTGAAATGTTTGCGCGTCGTTTGCAAATCCAGGAAAACCTGACCCAGCAAATTGCAGAAGCAGTGGCGGAAATCACCAAAGCACGTGGTGTTGCCGTGATGATTGATTCTGCACATATGTGCATGATGATGCGTGGTGTGGGCAAACAGGAATCGACTACACGTACAGTCTCTTTTATTGGTGATTTTAAAACCGATAAAGAAACCCGCCGTGAGTTTTTAAGTGCAGTTCCAGAAAGCTACTAAGCCTTAAAAAAAACAGTTACTTAAAGCCTCGATCATTCGGGGTTTTTTTAATTTCTTATAAATTGCTCTGGTCAGAGAATATCGATATCACAGCTGCTGTTGACCAAATTTGCATTCGTTATACTTGAAGCTAAACAATTGCTGCTTATCTTTGCAACAAGCCTACATTTAGATACATGATAAAGTTTTAATCCAGTTAGTCCTCGCTTAAAGTAAATTGACGTTGATATACAGCAAACAGCTTTATATCTTTCTGCTTGATTTTTAATGACAAGGAAAATGACCATGGCGAATAGCAAAAACAATCAGGACAAAGACAGCAAGAAATCTGCAAAAACTGCTAAAAAGACGCAAGATGAAAAACTGAAGAAGTCAAACAAAAGCAGTGACAAGGACAGCGATCGCAAAGTCAGCAAAAAAGCTGAAAGTGCTAAATCTAAAGCAGCATCTTCTAAAAAAGAGAATGCCAGCAAAGATGAAAAAGTGAAGACGAAGAAAAGTGCGAGTTCTAAAGGCAGCGATAAAGCCAAAGACCTGAAAACATCTTCAGCGAAAAAACCGTCTAAAGCGAAAAGCAGCAATAAGAGCAAAGATGAAGACAGCAAGACGAAAAAATCTTCTTCAAAAAAATCAGCACCGGCCAAAAAGCAGTCAAGCACTTCGTCCAAGAGCAAGTCTGATAAAGCCAAAACCTCGAAGACCAGTTCGAAAAAGTCAAAGTAAAATCCAAGCCCCATGACTGGGGCTTTTCTTGATCCTGATCTCGGGTGAGTAGATCAGTAGAATTATTTTATATTTTTTAGTGTGTTCTTTATTGGGTGATATCTACTCTTCTAAATATAAGGCAAAGATATGAGTCCAGCAGCCAAAATCCGCCGCCAAAACGTCAGTCACGGGTGGTGTCGAATAGTTTTGATTATTCTCTGGACTTCGAAAAGATTAATTTTCGCAAACGGCCCGAGTTGTACCGAATTGGCCGAGGAGAACAAGGCGTATTATTGGTGGAGCCTTATAAATCTGAAATTCTGCCGCACTGGCGCTTTGCGGATGAAGAAAAAGCCCAAGCCAGCAGTGACAAAATTTATCAGCTATTCCTAGCTTATTTAAAACAAGATGATTTTATCGGTGCGGACATGGCACGCAAGTTTTTACAGATGGGTTATACCCGTGCCCGCCGTTACGCCAACCATAAAGGTGGGAAAAAATATGATGGGCCGGTTCCGCAAGATAAGAAAGGCTTAAGCGGCGCACATGGCCGTTCAGAATTGCCACGCAGCCACGAAGATCCGGTCAAAGCAGCGGCCGCCGACATTTTTAAACAAAAATGGAATGATGCGAAAAACCATCCAGACTATATTCAGCAAAAGCGAAAATTTCAGGCATTTATCCAGCAACATACGGCAGAGGAATAAAACTTTTAAGCTAGCTGGATCATTGCTGCCCTACCGGATTTGAGGGCGACTGTGCCATATAGACCCGGTTACGACCGGTATTTTTCGCCATATACAGTGCGGCATCCGCAGCATCTAAAAATCGCTGATAATCCGGATGCCCGTCATAGAGCGTACATCCAATACTGATCGTGATTTTAAACTGTTGTCCTTGCGTCGTGTTAATCATGCCATTTTCAACATATTTGCGAATACTTTCGGCAATATTCAAGGCACGTTGCTGATCCGTATCGACTAACAACAATAAGAACTCTTCACCGCCAATCCGGAATGCATAATCACTGCCCTGACTGTATTTTTGCAATGCTTCTGCAATAAATTTGAGCGCTAAATCCCCTGCCGTATGGCCAAATTTATCGTTGATGCTTTTAAAGAAATCGGCATCTATGGCCAGTAAAGACAAGGGCGTATGATTTTTGCGGGAAAAAGTGATTTCACGGGAAATCACCGTATTTAAATAACGGCGATTTAAAAGCTGGGTCAATGAATCATTGCCTGATTCAATATATTCTGCAACCTGAAATAACTGATCGACCAGCAGTTGGATCTCACGATTGAAGTCACGAATTTGCTGAATTAAGCCCAGCGCATTATTTTTATCAGTACAGTTCAGCATGGCCTGATTAAGTGCATCGACCTGGTAAATCCGTTCAATAATCAGGTCGACCTGATCGGAACCGGTAAAGGCATAAGAGGCTTTGTGTATAAACCATAAACCAAATTCAGACTTGGACAGCATCGGATGCTTCAAGCCGATATGACCAGAAAAGACCTTGAACATCAGTTCATTTTCCCAGTCCAGCAGTGAGCTGCGCTGTTTATCTTTTTGTACCGCCACATCCTGCATCGCAGAAAAAACCCGGTAACTGTGTTTGATTTCCTGATTCATGGCGGTTTTGGCTTCATAAGAACGGCACATGATTTCAGTCGAAAAGCCCATGATTTGGATAATATAGCTACAGGTTGTCAGCATGTTTGGCTGGGGATTCAGGCTCAGCAATTCAAACATTTTACGTTCAATTTCACGGATGCCGCGCATGATCAGCCAGGATGGAATGCCCACGCGCGCATGTACATGTCCCACGATATTCTGTTTTTGCACTGCTTCGACATAGCGCTTATTGATTGGCACACTAAAACTTTCTGATAACCATTGAATCAGGGTGTTGCGTAAACGTTTTTGCACCAGTTCATCGGTTAAAAAATGTGCCGATTCTTGTTCGAGCAGCATATTTTTATAGAATTCTTCAACCAGTACCTGAGAATGGTCTTGAATGAACTGGAAGGCATGTAACAGGTCATCTGATGAATAATTCTGACAAATCTGCTTCCATTGTTCGGCCAGCATTGCCATGCATTCATTATTCATACAGCCTATTCCCCAAATATTGCAATTTGTATTAACATTATGTGACAAATATAACAAAATTCGGGTACATTAACTAAAATATCGACAAGATTATTCCAATTATACTGATCGATGATTCACAGGAAAAGTTTCGTAAACTAGCCCTTAAAATATGTAAGCCGTTTAAAAATAACGGATCAGGCCCAAACTCCATTGATCCCAGTCTTTCGCCTGTTGTTGCTGATATTCCCAAGACAATCGAACTGCATTCTGTGCAGTAAAGGCATATTGCAATTGGGTATTTAGCTTCAGATGCCAGTGATGCGAATCTTCCCAATAAGGCAGTTCCACTTGCACCAGACTGTTGATCTGATCAGTCCAGATATTTTGACAGCCCAAAGTTGGCCCTGCTCCTACGCGCCAGCCCTGATCGAGTGCCTTTCCCGCCTGAAGGTGAGTTTGCATTTGTGCATAGCACAAATGTTCGCGGCTCGCATTTGCCCAACTATAGCCCGCTTGGGTCTTAAAACCGGCGATGCCATGCTGTTGCTCTTCGCTAAACTGGCCATGACGGTCTAAGGCTTCCTGTGTCCAGCCCAGATTAAAACCCCAAGATAAGGGCGTATTAAATGGATTAATCGGGTTATAGGAATTGACGGCCAGTAAATCCAGATGTTCCAGTTTGAGTTCACTATTACGATATTGTAATGCCCCATCCAGAAACAGCAGTTGTGTGCCGGTACGCAAACCACCCTGTGGATCGATTAAATCATGATAGGCCTGACGATGCCCAAGCTGAACAAAGGATTCACCCTGAACCTGTCCGGCCTCAAAACTGATATTTCGTGCATGATGACTTTGTACTGGATCTGTTTTCGGACGCTCAGGTGCTTGACGCTGTTTCTCGATAGCCAGCTGACTTCTTAAGCCCAATAACTTGCGAAAACGTGGCTGGGCAAAGGACTCATCTACTTTCTGTCTGAGAAAATCCAGATATAGATGATCATAGGCCATTTCCAGCACTTTGGCCTGATTCTCTGCCGGATAAGTTTGCAACATTGAAGGCATGGTATCTATTTCTGCATAAGCCAGCTGATGAGCCTTTTTTGCCAAAGCTTTGCCATGCTGTCTGGATTGAGCCAGCAACTGTGTTTCCAGGGCAGGACGATAAACTTTCTGTTTGATCAAGCCCTGCTGTTCTACCACTTTCAAGGTTTCGATCGGAATGGCAGTCGAATTAAACTGTTTTTGTAAATTTAACTCAGGACGCACCAGATCAAATAGCCCCAGCAGGCGATAAGCACAATTATCATTGATAAAATAATAAGGGAAACTCACCTTTTGCATTTCCCAAAGATGCTGCACCAGAAACCGGGTCTCTTGTGGAGTTAAATTTAATTCATATTCCCATAAATCCCGGCTTTCAAAGTCGCCATATTCTTTGACCTTGCGATAATACGGCATCAAGGAATATTCACCCGGATATTGTCCGGTCAGCCCTTTCCAGGCAAATGACCAATTGTCATTGCTATCGACGGTTGCGGCATAGTTGACGGCATAGGAAATCAGGTTGAGCTGCTGTTGATCTTTGGGATCTAGACGCAACAAGGTATGCCCGAACATCGAACTGGGATTACCCATAAAATCTGTGGCATAAATCAGCGTGGCCTGATAGGGCTTGACCTCAGCAATCCATTGATCAAAATCCGGACAACTCACTTCAGGCAATTGCTGTTCGGAAATATCCAGCTGCTGCATTAACCAGCTGCTTCGGGCCGGAAACTTACAACGGATGGACTGATTCGGTTCTGCACTGCCAAATAAGGCCTGAATATTATGCTGTATTTCTTTTTTGAGATCAGTCTTTCCCTGCTCTGTCAGAAAATAGCCTGAATAATCGACCTCGCTGTGGCCTTTAGAATTGGCATACATCAGACGCTGCCAGGTGGTGCTCTGATCCAGACGTTTGCTTTTGGCCTGATCGAGATAATGCTGGATATCCGGATTAATTTCGTTTGCAAAACTTAAGGGACTGAAGGCCAGACCCAACATGAAGAACGCATATTTCATTCAGTTAACTTATTCTCGTCAATTTCTTTGAGTCATAAGAAAAACCCTGCCAGAGCAGCAGGGTTTTCAAAGTGCGGATCAGATATAAGATTTCAATACTTCATCTTTGGCCATCACTGTTTGTAATGAACTCAGAACTTGAAGGGTATTCTGGTTTTGTTCGGAATAGATTTCAGAAAAATTCTGCTTGGAAATGTTAAAAAAATGGCCTTTGTCTTCAGATTTTATATTCAGAAGTTCAGCCAGAACATTCAGGCTTTCACCTTCACCCACTGCCATATCACGCGCCAGTGCTTCAGCATTTTCATTGGTAAAAGTCACCACTTGAGCGGTGACTGTGCCACCCTGGCTACAACCTAAAGTACCAAACGTGATCCCGAGCCATTGATTCGTGAAAAGAACGTTGGTGGTACCTGCTAAAAGTTTAGGAATAATACCAGTCTGACCGGCCCACACCTGACTTCCGATACCACAGCCGACATCTCGGTCAGCCATTGCCATACTTGAACCAGTCGCTAATACTGCCGCCAGCATAATTTTTTTCAACATACTTATTCTCCAGTTATTCTCATGCAATCTTTGTTATTACTCTCATTATGTAATTTGACTTACACACTCAGCAGAGTAGCGATAAGTCAGGTTTGGCGCAATCGAAAAAATGCATGCTTTACATAAACATAACCTGAATAATTCCATTACTCTTTCAGCGTCCAGTCGCCATGTAAATTGCGCTGCCCTAAAATCTTCAGTACCAAGACCAGACTCAGCAATAACAACAAATACCAGGACCCGAGTTTGCCCCAGCCCACCATATGCCATTGTTCAATCTGACTTGGATAGAGCCAGATCTGATAAAAGGTACTGATGTTCTCGGCAATCCAGATGATAAAGGCCAGCAGCAGCAAGATCGGTAACATTGGCAACTGAAAAGCGTGCTGATTCAACTGAAAACGAATTTTAGTTTTCCAGAACATCAGCACGCTCCAGACAAATAAAAGCATGCGATAGTCAGGAATAAAAAACTTGCTCATAAAGTTGATATAAGACAACACCGCCAGCAGCAACATATGGCGAAAGCCTGGCAACTTTTCAAATGAGACCTGATATAAACGCAAGGAACGCGCAAAAAAACTGCCGACCGCAGAATACATAAAACCGGCAAATAAAGGCACGGTCATAATTTTAAAGATTGCCGGTTGTGGATAATACCAGGAGGCAATCGCAGGATGGGTCAGAAAGATTTCCATCACCATGGCCATGAGATGAAACAGCGCAATCACTTTGGCTTCGGCCCAGGATTCCAGTTTGGTATAAAGCAGCAGCACCTGAATGAGCAGGGCAAAAAATAACAGATAGTCATAACGGTAAAAACCGTAAAACAGATCACTGCCCATGGCAGCAGTGAGTGCAAACGCCAGCAGGAGTAGAATCCCAAATAAGGCAGCCGAAGCTGCCTTATAGGTAAATTCAAACCCTGATTTGAATAGATCGATCAAGGTTTAAATCCTAAAGATATTTAGCACTATACTCATGTACGGTATCAATAAAGGCTTTTGGATTGGCTGGATCGACCCACTGGGTAATGCCGTGGCCGAGGTTTGCTACATAACCGGTTTTTTCACCATTGGCATAAGCATCATCCAGCATGGCTTTGGTCGCCTTAATAATAGTTTCCGATGAACCATATAAGGTCGCAGGGTCGAGGTTACCCTGAAGCGCAGCACGACCCGCAACGGTTTGACGTGCTACATCCAGTGGTGTGGTCCAGTCCAGACCAAAGGCATCTGCGCCTGTAGCGATCATCGGTTCCAACCACTGACCGCCACCTTTGGTAAACAGAATTACTGGAATCTTGCGGCCATCTTTTTCACGGTGCAAGCCAGTAACAATCTTCTTCATATAGTTGAGCGAGAATTCAATATATTCACGATGTGCCAGTGCGCCGCCCCAACTATCAAAAATCTGTACCGCTTGTGCACCTGCATCAATCTGCGCATTCAGATAATCAATCACGGCATCGGCTAGACGTTCCAGCAAAGCATGCAGCACTTCAGGCTGTGCATACATCATATTTTTGGTGAAACGGAAATCCTTGCTTGAACCACCTTCCACCATATAAGTCGCCAAGGTCCACGGACTGCCAGAGAAACCGATCAGAGGAACCTGGCCACCCAAGGCCGAACGAATGGTCGACACTGCATTCATCACATAATCCAGATCCGATTTTGCATTAAAGGCCGGCAGATTTGCGACATCCTGCTCGGTACGGACAGTTTTATGAAATTTAGGCCCTTCACCCACTTCAAAATACAATCCTAAACCTAAAGCATCAGGCACTGTCAAAATGTCAGAGAACAAAATCGCGGCGTCCAGATCATAACGGCGTAAAGGCTGTAAGGTCACTTCACAGGCCAGTTCAGTATTTTTGCAAAGAGAAAGGAAATCTCCTGCCTGAGCACGCGTTGCGCGATATTCTGGTAAATAACGGCCCGCCTGACGCATCATCCATACCGGAGTGGCATCTACAGGTTCACGCAACAAGGCGCGCAGAAAACGATCATTTTTTAAGGTCGTCATTTACTTTCCTATCTATCTTTGATATTCGCCATATCATAACAAAAAGGTTGTATTTTTAATAACTTCTGCTGACTTTAAAAACCGATCAGCTTAAGCGACCAAATGTGATGTTTTACACAAAACAACTACTGCATCTCCACATTTTTTCTGTAATACTTATAGTGTTTTTTCACATTTTTAAAGAAATAATTTTAAGGTTGATTTACATGTTCGTTCGCACAATGCTCGCTGTGAGTTTAGGTTGCATTTTCGCAGGTACTGTTTTTGCTGCGTCTACTGCTGAACAACCATTGAACCCGCAGGTTGTTACCGATGTTTCAGTCCAGGATCCAATTGATCCACTCGCGACTGAAGCTTCAGCCGCCCAAGCACCGGCTGAAGCCAAAATTACGGCGCAAGAACAACAAGACTTAAATCAGGCCTCTGAAGCACTGAATGAGCTACAAGATACCGAAGACCAATCTGCTGATATTGGTGCAGCGCCAAATACCAAGGCCCCGACGAACTCTGCTGCGACCAAAGCTTCGTGGACTTTAGACGGCTTAAACAATGCCCAGTGGTATGAAAACATTGGTGCAGGTCAATTTCCGGTCTACGCACGTGCACATGTCATGCTCAACAATGCCCACGCTTCACCGGGTGCGATTGATGGTACCAGCGGCAAGAACACACTGAAAGCAATTGCCTCTTTCCAGCAAATGAATGGCATCAAGCCAAATGGCGTACTGACGCAGGAAACCTGGGACAAACTGGTGGCACGTCAGGGTTCCAAGCCGACCTTTGTAGAGTACACCATTACTGAAAAAGATCTGGCAGGACCATTTGCCAAATCGATTCCTTCAGATTATGCGCTACAGGCGAAAATGAAAGGTTTGTACTACACCAGCGCATCTGAAATGCTCAGTGAAAAGTTCCATATGGATGAAAACTTCCTGAAGAAGTTGAATCCAGGTGCTAATTTTAACAAAGTCGGCCAAAAGATTCTGGTGACCAATGTTCGTAATGAGCTACCAGAAGGTATTCACTTGATTGTTGCACATAAAGGTGCCAAACAACTGTACTTATTTAACAGTAAAAATCAAATGATCGGCTCATTCCCTGCCAGTATCGGCAATACCAGTACGCCTTCACCAACGGGTACTTATAAAATCACCGGCGTTGCACCAAATCCTTGGTATAGCTACTCGCCAAGTAACTTTGTTCAAGGTAAAAACACCAAACCACTGTCTCTACCACCAGGTCCAAACGGCCCGGTCGGTAATGTCTGGATTGGTCTCAACAAAAAATCATTTGGTATTCACGGCACACCGAATCCGTCCATGATTTCTAAATCCTATTCACACGGTTGTATCCGTCTGACCAACTGGGATGCCAATGATCTTGGCCGTAAAGTCAAATCTGGCGTAACTGTTCGTTTCTTAGAATAATGATCCGTAAAATGCTTTGAATAAAATGGCCCGCTTTTCAGTGGGCTTTTTTATGACTTGATTTTAAGCTGATATATCGTTGCAAAAATGCAATGATATGTCGCCTATTTGAGATTTTTTTGAGCTTAAAACAACAGTATGATGATCTCAAGTTGAAAATAAGATCGAGATGAAATCATGAAGGCTTTTCTACATCCTAGCGAAAATCGTGGTCATGTAAAAATGGGCTGGCTGGAGTCTAAGCACAGCTTCTCATTTGGTAACTGGTATGATCCCAAGTATATGGGGATCAGTGCCTTACGTGTTATTAATGATGATTTAATCGATGGGCATCAGGGTTTTGGAACCCATCCCCATGACAATATGGAAATCCTGACCTGCGTACTGAAAGGCACCATTACTCATCAGGACAGCATGGGCAATCATGGCGGCATTGCTGCCGGTGAATGGCAGCTCATGAGTGCCGGAACAGGTATTCGTCATAGTGAAATGAATCAGGGCAATGAGCGGGTACATTTACTGCAAATCTGGATTATTCCCAATGAACAGGATGCCAAACCGAATTATCAGCAAATTCGTCTGGATCCGCATGAGCAGCCTAACCATTGGCATTTAATTTGTGGACCGAATGACAATGCGCCGATGCATATTCGTCAGAATGCTGAAGTCAAAACTGCGGTAATTCAGCAAGGTCAAAGTTTGCAAGTGCAGGCCACCCAGCAGATCAATTATATTCATGTAGTTTCTGGCACTGTGCAGATTGCAGAACATAGAGTTGAGGCGGGTGGTGCAATTGCTTTTCTGGATGACTCAGAGATTCAAGCCATCGATGATGCGCAAGTGATCTGGTTTGATTTACCAGAAGTGCCTCACTAAGTTTTAAGGCTCTAACCCATCATGGCTATTAATCACTTTGATGAATAGCCATTTTTTATGAATCGAGAATAAAAGCAGACAGAAGCTTTATCAGAAGATAATTTTTTAAAAACAGCTATAAAAATCACACCAATTCACATCAGTTTTTTACTTAAAATTCTGGCATTTCAGGCGAAGATGAAGCTGATTCATTTCTATTGAATGAACGCATCGCGAATGGCTGATCTGGTCATGGTCTTATATGGGATTCAACGTCTATCCAGCTTTGTATTGATTTTAAATAAACCAAAGAGCAACGCTTATGAACCAGATTTTAGAAATTCAGAATCACCAGCAACATGCTCTGCATTTTTTACTAGCGTTTTTAAAACAACAAAACTATCAGTTCACAGCCATTACCCCGTTGTCGCATCAACGGATTTTAGATCGTAAAAGAAACGAAAAAAATCAGGAAATAACCCTGCAGGATATATTTGGCTGGAATCTGGAATTTAGCAAAACCGATCTTGATCCGGTTCTTTTTTCCTTGCTGGCAAAACAGCAACTTCTACAGGTTCAGGATGAGCAATACACCAGTCTGGTCAGAGTCGCTTCACTGGAAGGTGAACTCTTTATTCACTCTTCCTTTCCGACCACACAACAGGATGCTGTTTTTTTTGGTCCCGATACTTATCGCTTTGTCTATCATCTCAAGCAATATCTAGCCACCGAACCTCGCCCTTTCAAACGGGCTGCTGAAATATGCTGTGGCACCTCTGCTGCTGCCATCAGTATCGCCAAATACTTTCCGGATCATGAGGAAATCTTTGTAGCAGATCTAAACCCCAAAGCCTTGCTCTATAGTCAGCTCAACATTGATTTTTCGGGTTTTGCTTCAATCTCTCCTGTACAGAGCAATTTATTTTCCAATCTTGAAGGTCAGTTTGACCTGATTTTTGCCAATCCACCTTATTTAATTGATCCTGAGCAACGGCAATATCGACACGGAGGTAATGAGCTCGATGGCAATGAATTATCTTTTAAAATTATAAAACAAGGCCTGCAAAGGCTAAATTCAGGCGGCCGTTTATTTTTATATACCGGCGCTACCATCACACGAAATGGCAATCGATTTTTACAGTATCTGCAAGACCTGATGCAGCAGCATCAAAATATTCACTGGTCTTATGAGGAAATTGATCCGGATATTTTTGGTGAAGAATTAGAGCAACCTGCTTATCAGCATGTGGAAAGAATTGCTCTGGCTCTGATTAAGATTGAAGTATGCGATTGAAGAATATCTGTTTATAAATTATCGACTTTTTAAATATCGAACCTCTTTAAGATCCGTTTATTTTAAATCATTCTGTAAAATTCATCAGCAATAAAAAAACCCCAATCTTTCGATTGGGGTTTTTAAAATTTGGCGGAAGCGGTGAGATTCGAACTCACGGAGGACTCACACCCTCGTCGGTTTTCAAGACCGGTGCATTAAACCGCTCTGCCACGCTTCCATGGGCGCAATAATACGGCGCTTTTATGTAACTGACAAGTGAAAGTTACAGTGAATCTGATTAACTGCATATAGTTTCATCAAATCCCTACAATTTGGCGGCCAATTCGGCTCCTTCACGAATGGCACGCTTGGCATCCAGCTCGGCAGCCAGTTTAGCCCCACCAATAATATGATATTGTGCCAAGGTATTTTCCCCGGCAAGTGGCATCAAATCTTTTACCGACTCCTGTCCTGCACACACCACAATACTATCCACACGCAATAATTGAGCGTGGCCATCCACCTCAATCCATAAGCCTTCATCGGTAACAGATTTATATTGCACACCGCGCAACATGCGCACCGCGTGTTTTTTTAACTGGGCACGATGTACCCAGCCTGAAGTCTTGCCTAGTCCTGCGCCAAGCGGTGTCTTTTTACGTTGTAATAGATAAATTTCCCGTACTGGAGGTTCTACTTCAGCACGCTGTAACCCGCCTTCAGTCACATAATCTGGATGAGAATCTACACCCCATTCACGCTTCCACTCATCCACAGGTTGCGGCTGTATTTGATGCGGTGGCTTTAATAAAAACTCGGACACATCAAAACCGATCCCGCCTGCGCCAATGACCGCAACACGATCACCGACAGGTGCGCCACGTAGCACTTCTGCATAAGATAATACTTGTGGTGCCTGACTGCCTTCGATATTCAAGGCACGCGGCACAACCCCTGTAGCCACAATCACCTCATCAAAACCCTCACGCTCCAACTGCTCGCGGTTGACTCGGGTATTGAGACGCAGATCAACTCCAGTTTTTTCTAGCTGCACTTTAAAATAACGAATCGTTTCGTGAAATTCCTCTTTCCCCGGAATGACTTTAGCCAGGTTGAACTGTCCGCCTACTTCATGACTGGCCTCAAACAGCGTCACATCATGCCCGCGACTGGCTGCGACAGTAGCAGCCGACAAACCTGCGACACCCCCACCGATCACTGCAATACTTTTTGGTTTTTTGGTTTTGACATAGACCAGTTCGGTTTCATAAGCGGCACGCGGATTGACCAGACAGGTTGCGCGCTGGTTTTTAAAGGTATGATCCAGACAAGCCTGATTACAGGCAATACAGGTATTGATTTCATCCACACGATTGGTTGCAGTTTTATTGACCCAGAACGCATCGGCCAAAAGTGGACGTGCCATTTGCACCATATCTGCCTGCCCTGATGCCAGAATTGCTTCGGCAGTCTCTGGCATATTGATCCGGTTGGACGCAATTACCGGCACCGACACATGTTTTTTGACTTCAGCGGTATAATCGACAAAAGCGGCACGCGGTACAGAAGTCACAATAGTGGGGATACGTGCTTCATGCCAGCCAATCCCGGTATTAAGCAAAGTAATCCCCGCCTTTTCCAAAGCTTTAGCTACGGTAATCACTTCCTGCATGGTATTGCCATCATGTACCAAATCGAGAAGCGACAAACGGAAACAGATGATAAATTTTTCGCCAATTTCCTCGCGAATGGCTTTGACAATTTCTACGGCAAAACGCATCCGGTTTTCAATCGGGCCACCCCAACGGTCGCTACGCTGGTTGACATGACGACTTAAAAACTGATTCAGCAAATAGCCTTCCGAACCCATAATTTCTACGCCATCATAGCCAGCCTTTTTGGCAATACTGGCCGTGTTGACATAGTCATGAATGGTATTCAGGATCTGTTTATCTGACATTTCACGTGGTTTAAAAGGAGAAATTGGCGATTTGATTGGACTTGCCGACACCACAAAAGGCTGATAGCCATAACGTCCGGCATGCAGAATTTGCAAAAGAATTTTGGCGCCATGTTTATGCACTGCATGCGTCACCAGACGATGTGGCGCAATATCGCCCAAGATATTCATGGTGCCGCCCGCCGGCAACAACCAGCCTTGACGGTTTGGCGATATTCCACCCGTAATCAGCAGACCTACGCCACCCTTGGCACGTTCGCCAAAATACGCTGCAAGTTTAGGATAATTATAGAAGCGGTCTTCCAGACCAGTATGCATCGACCCCATTACCACCCGGTTTTTAATGGTGGTAAAACCTAAATGCAGTGGTTTTAAAATGTTGGCATAGCGCGTCGTGGTCATAACAAATCCCTGATTATATTTGGCTGAGCAAGTCATTCCCTTACTTTAACTGATTTTCAGCGGCTTTTTATGACCCGGAGTTCAGCATTTTCAGGCACAAATATCAATCTTCGAAACAGTTCTTTCTATACATGACGAATTAGTTCTGCCATTGTCGTGCGCTGGATTTCCATAATGCAATCACGCCCAATACTGTACCAATTGGAAAACTCAGCAACATCAGAATAGCCATTATTCTGGATAAAGTACGTCCTGAACCATTGCCCTGCTTCACCTTTATACTGGCCTGGATATTAAAAAACATCAACAAGCCTAAAAGCAGCAGCACCACACCTAAACTCAGCATGGAAATACTGGATTGCTGATATTCAAGATATAAAAACAGCACTGTACTAAAACCAATCAGGCCGGCATAAATCCCATGCAACAGTGCCAGTGTTTCATTCTTGGTTTTAGGATTTAAATTAGGTAAAGGTGGGATATGAGTCGCCATGCTTTTATTCCTGTTTTATCTGGTTTTTAAATTATTCGGCTGAATATAACCAATTTTTTACTTTTTCAGCAGGATTCTGGTTAAAATCGTGCGATTTATGATTATTTAAGCCTATTGAATAGAGATTTTAAAACGAGTTTTTCTTTTCTAAAGCAAACCTAAATAAATTAATGATACAATTGATGCAATATGTATTTTTTCAGGCCACCAATTCTGGCGTGCCTATTTCATATCATTAGGATGAACAATGTCTGATAATGCAACTATCTTGCAGAATGTCCCAGTAGGTAAAAAAGTTGGTATTGCCTTCTCTGGTGGTCTAGATACTTCTGCTGCTCTTTTGTGGATGAAACAAAAAGGCGCTGAACCTTATGCTTACACAGCTAACTTGGGTCAGCCAGACGAAGACGATTACGATGCGATTCCAAAAAAAGCTGAAGCTTATGGCGCAGTAAAAGCACGTTTAATCGACTGCCGTTTACAGCTTGCATTAGAAGGTATTGCTGCAATTCAATGTGGCGCGTTCCATATTTCTACAGGTGGTATGCCTTATTTCAACACGACGCCATTGGGTCGTGCAGTAACTGGCACCATGCTGGTAACTGCCATGAAAGAAGATGATGTTAACATCTGGGGTGACGGTTCGACTTATAAAGGCAACGACATTGAACGTTTCTACCGTTATGGTTTATTGACCAATCCTGCGCTTAAAATCTACAAGCCTTGGTTAGACCAAACTTTCATTGACGAGCTGGGCGGACGTGCAGAAATGTCACAGTTCCTGATCGACAATGGTTTTGACTATAAAATGTCAAAAGAAAAAGCTTATTCAACTGACTCAAACATGCTGGGTGCGACGCATGAAGCTAAAGATCTTGAATACCTGAATGCAGGCATCAAAATCGTTGAGCCAATCATGGGCGTTGCGTTCTGGAAAGATGACGTAGAAGTAAAAGCTGAAGAAGTATCGATTACTTTTGAAGAAGGCTTCCCGGTTGCTATCAACGGTCAACGCATTGAAGATCCAGTTGAATTTATTCTTGAAGCGAACCGCATCGGTGGCCGTCACGGTCTAGGTATGTCGGATCAAATCGAAAACCGTATCATCGAAGCGAAATCTCGCGGTATCTATGAAGCTCCGGGTATGGCGCTGCTTCACATCGCTTATGAGCGTCTGGTAACGGGTATTCATAACGAAGATACGATTGAACAATACCGCATCAACGGTTTACGTTTAGGCCGTTTGTTGTACCAAGGCCGTTGGTTCGATTCTCAAGCGCTGATGTTGCGTGAAACTTCACAGCGTTGGGTGGCTAAAGCCGTGACCGGTACTGTGACTTTAGAACTGCGTCGTGGTAATGATTACACCATCATGAACACTGAGTCGCCTAACCTGACCTATGAAGCTGAGCGCTTGACCATGGAGAAAGGTGATTCTATGTTCTCTCCAATGGATCGTATTGGTCAGTTGACCATGCGTAATCTGGACATTACCGATACCCGCGCAAAACTTGGCATCTATACAGAAACTGGTTTACTGGCAGTCGGTTCAGCATCTGCAGTGCCACAACTGAAAGACAAAAACTAAGTTTTGTTTTTGTTAAAAAACCGCTCTTGATGAGCGGTTTTTTTATGGATAGTTGTTCTTGATGTTTAAAGCATCGAGCCATTGGCGGTATCTGAGTTGACGGAACGAAGTGATTGATAATAAATCTGATTGCGCCCAAGCTGCTTGGCACGATACAACGCCTGATCTGCAATTCCCAATAATATATCTTTATCAGTATATGTTTCACCACGATAGACGGTAATGCCTAAACTGATGGTAATATGTTTCGCAACCAAAGATTTTTCATGGGGAATTTCCAGACGGTCAATCGCCTTGAAAATATTTGAAGCTACGGCATAAGCACCATGTGCATCTGTTTCTGGCAAGAGCACCACAAACTCTTCCCCGCCATAACGCGCCACAAAGTCCATATGACGGATCGCATTCTTGATGGTTCTGGCAATGGTTGAAATAACATCATCGCCTTTCTGATGCCCATAAAAATCATTATAGTTTTTAAAAAAGTCCACATCGATAAACAGAATCGCCAAGGCAGTGTCTTCACGACGGGCCCGTTCAAAATACACTTCAAGCGTTTCATCGAAGGTTCTCCGATTGGAAATCTTGGTCAGCTCATCGTACTGACTCAAATGTAATAATTCGTTGGTATGGATACGCTGGATCTGCTCACTGATTCTGGCGCGAATGCTATAGAGAAATATCACACGCTCACGGGCAAAAATCATATGGCTAATCACATAACCCAGCAAGCAACTTCCAATTAAAATCCGGCCAAAAACCATAGGATTAAATTCA
Source organism: Acinetobacter sp. YH01006 (assembly GCF_013420445.1). Classification (NCBI taxonomy): domain Bacteria; kingdom Pseudomonadati; phylum Pseudomonadota; class Gammaproteobacteria; order Moraxellales; family Moraxellaceae; genus Acinetobacter; species Acinetobacter sp. YH01006. The sequence goes on from NZ_VOYB01000005.1 coordinate 70,664, forward strand.
ACTGACAGACCGAACAATACAATAATGGTGGTTGCGGCGGCGAGCAGTCCGGTGACCAGCATCTGAATCGGCTTAATACCGGTCAGAACATAACCCAGGATATATACGATCGTGACTATCGCCATGGATTGATGCTGCAAGGCATCAGTTTTAATCGACATGGTGATACATGAAATTGACACCTGTACCCAGAATACCAACAGCATCGAAGCCTGAGGAAAAAAGCGCTTGATCTTGGGTAAGCACGAGAACATATAAAAGATAATTAGCGACACGCCGCCATTGAGCAAGCCCAACATACACAGGACAAAATCATGTACGAAATATTCTTTGCTGATGCTCCAGTAATCTGTGGGAATCATCACCACCAAAAAAAGGAAATAGGCTAGTACTCCAGCCCACACATATTTTTCGACATGTTTGCGGGCGCGTTCCAGATTTTTGGTCCAGAATTCTTGTTCCAGATTTTGAGGGAAGACCGGGCCTACACGCTGGCTTTGCCGTGTAATCAGTTGTTCTATGTCTTCTTTATCATCTTGCAATTTCGCTAGATTGTACTTGTATTCCATTGCCAAGTATTTATGTAATTTTTTTAGTAATTTTAAAATAACATACTTTTTCAAATTAATTTATAGATATCCCTTATTTTGTAGCCCTTTCTCATTACCATTTTTGCTATAGATGGATTATCATTTGTTTTATTTGTTCGACTGAATTTGCCTTGAATACGATTACGATTCTCCAGCCAGATGATTGGCACGTTCACCTGCGTGATGGTTTAGCACTTCAACGTACTGTTCCCGATTTAGCCAGACAGTTTTCTCGCGCAATCTGTATGCCAAATCTGGTACCACCCGTTAAAACCGTTGAAGAGGCCAATGCCTATCGTGAACGCATCATGGCGCACGTACCTGAAGGGATAAATTTCGACCCGCGTATGGTGCTGTATTTCACAGACAACACCCCGGCAAGTGAAGTTAAAAAGATCAAAGAATCTGCGCATGTCAATGCCATCAAGCTCTATCCTGCGGGTGCAACCACCAATTCTGATAGTGGTGTCAGCGACATGAGCAAAGTGTATGGCGTAATTGAGCAGCTTGAAGAGCATCAGGTACCTTTATTGCTGCACGGTGAAGTGACACATAATCATGTCGATATTTTTGACCGTGAAAAGCGCTTCCTGGATGAAGTCCTCGCACCCTTGCTCAGACAGTTCCCTAAGCTGAAACTGGTGTTAGAGCACATTACTACCAGCGAAGCTGCAAACTTTGTGCTTGAGCAAGACCGTAATGTCGCTGCAACCATTACGCCGCAACATTTATTGTTCAACCGTAATGACATGCTGGTGGGTGGCATCAAGCCGCATTTCTACTGCTTGCCAATTTTAAAACGTCAAACCCATCAGCAAACCTTACTGGAAGTGGCGACTAGTGGCAATCCTAAATTTTTCCTAGGCACCGACAGCGCACCACATTCAAAAAATGCAAAAGAAAATGCGTGTGGCTGTGCAGGATGTTATAGTGCGCCGACTGCCATTGAGCTGTATGCTCAGGCATTTGATCAAGTGGGTAAAATTGAACGTCTGGAAGGTTTTGCCAGCCACTTTGGTGCAGACTTCTATGGCCTGCCACGTAATACCAGTACCATTACACTGGTTAAAGAAGATCAAGTAATCCCTGAAAGTTTAGACTATTTGGATGGTGAACAGATTATTCCGCTCTATGCGGGTAAAACCATTCAATGGAGAAAAGTGTGACAAATGAAACCCTCCCAATCATTGGTCAACGTTTTCGTGGATTCTTACCTGTAGTTGTCGATGTCGAGACGGCAGGTTTTAATGCACAGACTGATGCATTGCTGGAAATTGCGGCCATTCCGATTGTTTATAATGAGGATGGCCAATTTGTGCCGGGCCAAGCTTACCATGCACATATCAATCCTTTTGAAGGGGCCAACCTCGATCGCAGGTCACTGGAATTCATCGGCATTGATCCGTCAAATCCGATGCGGATTGCCATGGCTGAAGATGAAAAAACCGCATTAAAGCGTATTTTCAAATCGGTCAATGACGTGCGCCGTCAGCAAAACTGTACCCATGCGGTTTTGGTGGGTCACAATGCACATTTCGATTTAGGTTTTGTTCAGGCAGCAATTGCCCGTACCGGCACCAAAAACCAGAACCCGTTCCATAGTTTTTCTGTGTTTGACACGGTGACCTTGAGTGCGGTGATGTTTGGTCAAACCGTACTGGCGAAATCCTGTATTCAGGCCGGGATCGATTTTGATGGCAAAGAAGCTCACTCTGCGTTATATGACACACAGAAGACGGCTGAACTGTTTTGCTATATTTTAAACAAACTCGCGCCTCACCTGCTTGACACTCTGGTGGCGGATCAATAAGATACCGCCATCTTCTAAACGTCCCTATCGTCTAGAGGCCTAGGACATCGCCCTTTCACGGCGGTAACCGGGGTTCGAATCCCCGTAGGGACGCCATATATTTTCCTCCCTTTTCATATTTTTATTTTTCAGCGACTTAAGCTGCTTAAATCTTACACATTTAAAGCCCAATTAATGCAAATAATTCTCATTACCATTGATTATAGCAATCAAGTTAATGATAATCGCTTTCATTATCTTTCAAAGATTTAACCTTCTCATGCGTTTTGCCTACTCTTCACTTTCACTTGCTATATTGGCAGCTTTATCAACCTCTAGTTTCGCAGAAGAATCCAGTTATCAAGAATCTGTCCCCAATGAGGCAACACTTAAGTTCAACACGATTATTGTCGAAGCTCAGCAAGGAAATGAAGTTGGGAAAACGGTTTATAGCAAAGAAGATTTAGCAAAAACGCCGAATAGCTCAAAGAATATAACTGATTTTTTAAAGGTGAATCCGAATGTGCAGTTTAGCCAATCACAGTTAGCAGCAGGCTCACAAGGTGAACTTAAACCCTCTGAAATTTCTATCAATGGTGCTCAAACCTTCCAAAATAATTTTATTGTGAATGGCGTATCCAATAACCTATTAATTAACCCTGCTGATGGTCCAAGTAACTACAATACATTTAGCACTGGCTCTCAAGCGATGGCTGTCAATACAGACTTACTGTGTGATTTGGAAGTACTCGACAGCAATGTTTCTGCTGAATATGGTCAGTTTACCGGTGGCGTGGTCAATGCAAAGACCTGTGCACCACAAACTGAAATTAGAAAAATTCATGGTACTGTCACATATGATTACACAGAAAGTGACTGGGCTCGCTTTAATGCTGTTAGCCCATTAGAAGAAGAGCTCTTTGAAGAGCCGACTGAAGCCTATCAAAAGGAATATACCAAACAAGGTTTAAGTGCCAATATTTATGGCAAGCTTTCAGAGCAATGGGGGTTTAATAGTTATGCATCAAAACGTAAATCTATTATTCCTGTAATGAGTGGTTTTGATGACCCGAAAAAAATCGATCAAGAACGCAGTAATACCAACATTGGTTCAACCTTCTTCTATAACCCAAGCGAGACAGTGAAAGCTAAATTTGGATTTGATTATGCTTTACTTGACAGCTTGAATTATGCTGAAAGCCGTCGCAACTCAGCCAGTACGCTTGACACAGAAACGACAACAATGTTTTTAGAGTTAGAACACCACATAGGATCTGTAACATTAACGCATAAACTCAACTTCCAAAGTGCTGATAATGTCCGAAACTCAGAAAACAACTATGGTTTTATTTGGCATTATGCTGAAGGCAGTAAAGATTGGACCGACTCAAAAACCGTATCTGAAGGTACGCTTTTTGGTCAGCTAGAACAAAATCAAACTGCGCTCAACTACGACTTAAAAGCAGCCTTTGATCCATTCAAAATTGGTACGACTCAGCATAAGATTACAGCGGGTACAGGATACACTCATGCAGAAGTGGATTGGAAACGTGCCTCTGATGTATATGTCAAATGTTTCAGCTGTCAATATGAAAAATTTAGCTAACAATACCTGTTTAGCTGATGATGCTTTATGCGATGCGACACCCACGATTCAAGGTTGGACAGGACAATATGTCGCTGCAGGTTCATTGTATAAAGCTGGACAATTCTCTGCTCAACAAGACCGCTTCAATGCTTTCCTTGAAGACAACATTCAATGGAACGATCAATTATCGACCCGAGTAGGTGTCCGTGCCGACTACGACTCTTTAAGCGGTAATTTCAATATTTCTCCACGTAGTTCCGTGTCTTATAAGCCCTTTGCGAATGACAAACTGCAATTTTTAGCAGGCTGGAATCGTTACTATGGTCAGCAAACATTAGGCACCGAACTCAACGATGGTATTGGTGAGTTGATGTATAAATTCTCACGTGAGAATCCGCAGGCGGACTGGGTCACATCTGCAACGAACTCAGCAAATGCCACGCGTCGCTCTGACCTAGACACACCATTTAGTGATGAAACTGTTTTGGGTATCAACACCCAATTACATTCTTGGGATTTAGGTCTTAAGTGGGTGAATCGCAAATACCAAGATGAAATTTCACGTACCCACACCGATATCCCAAAAGATGGTTTCAACTTCTCTTATGAATATAGCAATGATGGTCATGGTGAAGCCGACATCTACACACTCACATTAAAAAATCGTGAAGCTTTGAAATTCGCTAGTACACAGCATTTCATTGCTTTTGGTTTTGACTATAGCGATGTATTCCGCAGTTATACCGATTATACCGACAAATTCATAACCGCAGATCAAGATGAACTCGTGTCCTATAACGGTAAAATTATGCATTGGTCAGAGCGTCCTGCACAAAACTTCAACCAACCATGGACTGCCCGTGTAAATTGGGATATTGCTTTCGATCACGCACCAGTAAAACTTTCAAACTTCTTTAGCTATAAAGACAGTTACGACGATATGATCACAGTGACCAGTAAAGATGACAAAGTAGAATATGAAGGTAATCTTCTTGATACTTATATTGCTTCTGAAATTAAACCTAAATTTATCTGGGATATGCGTACAACTTATGATTGGAAACTTTCAAAAGATTTACATGCAATCTTTGGTTTAACTATTAACAATGTAACTAACCGCACCAACACGTATACCACCAAATCAACAATCGCAAGCAAACCAAGAGTTATGACTGAAATCGGCCGCCAGTTTATCGCCGATGTCACTTTCAAATTCTAAGTTTTATAGAGAGCACTCCGGTGCTCTTTTTAATTTGCTTAGGCTATAATTAATGCAATTTCGTACTTTGTCTATGTGCCATGTTAAAAAAGATCTTACTGGTTTTACTGATTTTAGCTCCTTCACTGCTTTATCTTTATATCGTGAACCGTGAAGAGAAAGTAGAAACACCTGTCGAGCAGACTGCTCCTGCGCATAACTCGACAGAATACCAAACACCCGATCATTAAAATCTGGCTGTTTTAAACTCCTGCCAGCCGCGGGAGTTTCATTTTCCGCCTAAATGACGAGCAAATAAGCCCAATCATTCGACTTATTTAAGCCCTCAATAAAATTAATGCATTACTCCTGTTTAATGTTTGAACTTTTAGCGCTTTTTTATATAAAAGCCTTTTGACAAAAACCAATTGAGTCCTTAATATACGCATCACCTCGCAACGTCCCTATCGTCTAGAGGCCTAGGACATCGCCCTTTCACGGCGGTAACCGGGGTTCGAATCCCCGTAGGGACGCCATCTATTGATCGCATACGATCAAGCCTTATTCAAAATTATTATTAATACATTGCAGATTTGTAGTTTTTCACTACAATAACTCGCTTCATTCTTCTGATTTTTTTCAACTCCTATGCACTCATCTCCGAATGATGCTACGCATCAGGGCAATTCTGCGCCTTTAAAACGCGCTATGAGTACTCGACATCTGGTCATGATTTCGCTTGGTGGCGCAATCGGAACAGGCCTATTTTTAGGGTCGGGTGAAGTCATTGCACAAACGGGGCCTGTAGGTGCCATTATTGCTTATCTCCTGGGCGGCATTATCGCTTACATGGTTATGCTCTGTCTGGGCGAACTTGCTGTTCATATGCCAGAATCTGGTTCATTTGGTGCTTATGCCAAACGTTATATTGGACCGGGTACAGGCTATACCATCACTTGGTTATACTGGCTGACCTGGTCTGTCACTCTGGGAACCGAATTTACTGCAGCCGCCTTGCTGATGCAGGAATGGTTCCCGGATATTTCCATGTGGTTATGGACCATTATTTTTGGTGTCTTTGTATTTAGCTTAAATATGATTTCGACCAAATGGTTTGCCGAATCCGAATTCTGGTTGGCACTGGTGAAAGTAGTCACTGTTGTTGCCTTTATTGTTTTGGGCTTACTGGCCATCTTTGGTGTTTTGGGCTATCAGGGCTACGAAGCTGCGCCTCTATTTACCAACCTGACGGCCCAGGGCTGGTTCCCTGAAGGTCTATTCCCAATTTTTGCGACCATGCTGATCGTGAACTTTGCCTTTTCGGGTACAGAGCTGATTGGTGTTGCGGCGGGTGAAACTGAAGATCCTGCGAAAAATGTCCCTAAAGCCATTAATACTGCAATTTTCCGCTTATTAATTTTCTTTGTGGGGACGATTATCGTGGTGACGGCCTTACTCCCACATCAGGAAGCTGGCTTGGCAGCTGAAGGTGTCAGTAGCAGTCCATTCGTAACAGTATTCCAGCACATCGGTATTCCTTATGCTGAAGACATCATCCGCTTTGTGATTATCACTGCGTTACTTTCTGCTGCCAACTCGGGCTTATTTGCCGCTTCTCGTATGATGTGGTCATTGTCCTACAGCAAACAGTTACCTGCCGTATTCTCAAGACTCAATGCTCGCGGTGTACCGTATATTGCAGTCATGGTGACCATGCTCGGTGCATTGCCAGGCCTGCTGTCTGAACAGTTTGCGCCAGAAACCATCTTTACCAACCTACTGGGCATTGCGGCGTTTACCATGGTGGTGGTCTGGATGAGTATTTGTTTAAGTCAGTTCAACTTCCGCCGGCAGTGGTATAAACAGGGTCGCACGGTCAAAGAACTGGGCTTTGCAGCACCATTGTTTCCGATTGTGCCGATTTTAGGCTTCGTGTTCTGTTTTATTACCTGTGTCAGTATGGTCTTTGATCCATCAATGCGCATCAGCTTCTTTGGCTGTCTGCTTTTTATTGCAGCCTGCTATGCCAGTTATTATACGTTCTACCATAACAAGTCTTAAGCATCAGCTTTAAAAGAGCGACTTCGGTCGCTCTTTTTTGTCTATACTGATTGTATATTGGGCAGCTTCAATGGTGCGTCGATGAAAATTGTGTTTATTCACGGCATGAACAAACAACAGTATACGGCGCCTTCATTACGCCAACATTGGCTGCATCTTCTCAAAAGAGGCCTCAGAAATAACCCGCAACAGCAAGCCCGTTTTAGCTATTTAAAACGGCATATCCGTATCCCTTTTTATGGTGATTTACTCTCTCGACATCATTTGCATAATCTACTCAATGCCAGCACCTTAATGCCGCAGCAATGGCCGCATTTCCCTTTTCTACATCCGGCACAGCGGCAAGCCGTACCACCAACCAATCAGTGCAAATATCAAGTTTGTGATGTGCCCCAGTTAAATCCAGATAAGACATTCAACTTTGATCAAAAGCTGAATTTTATTACAGCATTAAGCAAAGATATTGCCTTGCGGGATTTTGCGGTACTCATTAATTATTTCCCCAGTTTACACGCCAGTTTTTTGCATAAGTTCCTGCTGGAAACCTATCTTTATTTGGCCAATCCGACTTTTATGCAGGAAGTTCATCGGCGCATTCATCATCAACTGCATAGCAGCAAACCACAGATTCTGGTGGCACATTCGCTGGGTAGCGTGATCGCCTATAACTATTTGCTTCAACATCCAGAACTGAATATCCAGCGTTTTATTACCCTCGGATCACCGCTGGAATTTCGTGTCATTCAGGCGCATCTTCCGCAACCGATGATAAGACCTGCTGCAATTTCAGGCGATTGGATAAATTTCTATTCACATGATGATTTTCTCACCGCATTTCCACTCTCAGCAGCTTCATTTAATTTTCAGCCTGCCATTATCAATCAGGAAATTCGTACCTTTGTACAACGTCCACATTATATTGCGGGCTATTTACAGCATCCCCAAGTGTTAGCTGCCATGCTGGAATTGCTTAAAAATTCAGCTTAATTTAAATCATTTTCCATTATTTCAACAATATTGTTTTAAATTTACGCACTCAATCCAGAAAATAAAAATTTTTATAGAAATGCGTTTGACACCCCCCTATTTTCACCCTATTATACGCCCACCTCTGAAACGTCCCTATCGTCTAGAGGCCTAGGACATCGCCCTTTCACGGCGGTAACCGGGGTTCGAATCCCCGTAGGGACGCCAATTTTCAGAAGTACATTTTATTAAGTCCCTATCGTCTAGAGGCCTAGGACATCGCCCTTTCACGGCGGTAACCGGGGTTCGAATCCCCGTAGGGACGCCATTACTTCAAGTTAAAAGTAAAGGTTTTAAAATTTATCTTCTGTACTGTCCCTATCGTCTAGAGGCCTAGGACATCGCCCTTTCACGGCGGTAACCGGGGTTCGAATCCCCGTAGGGACGCCATATTCGAGATGGCAACATCTCAACAAAAAAGCCCGGGCATTGCGACTTGGGCTTTTTTGCATTCTGAATATTTAAATATAATTTTTTACCACTCATTAAAATATGCTCTTCGTTACATAGGCTGCCATGTAATTCATATTTTACAATTTGCATTCTTTTAACATTTCTATTCATATAAATATCCGTTCATTTTCATTTAAAGCAATACACCAATAAATTAGAACAAAAATTCAACATCTAGACGTCAAGTCGCACGTTAAGGTAACTGAAGAGATATCTGCAAGGATCAGATTATGTTCGTCAGCACAGAGTTAAGTTTGCCTTTATCGCCAAATAATAATCATAATTATCAATTTAAAAGCTTTAAGGATTGGGTCGACTTTTTTCAAGATACTGAAATCTCGACGAATACCAAAACCGAACAAGCTGAATCTTATTTGAGTGATCTGATTAAAAAACTGAATATAGAAACACTTGAATGGCTGGATCAACCGGCACAAGTTGAACAGCATCTTTTAGAACAACATCATCAAATTTGTGCCAAGTTTCAGGCTTATCTGGGACGGCGTAAACAACATCAGGCCCGGGAGTATTTCCCAACGGTTTCACATGCTTTCGAATTTCTGTCCAAGGTTGCACCGGTTAAACTGGTCGATGGTTCTTGGTTATATTCCACCGTACATAACTGCAATCAACCCAAGCTGAAAGATTTGATCTATATCTATCTGGAAGAACTGGGTCTGGGACATCCACGTGCCAATCATGTCACCATGTATCAGCACCTGTTAAGTCACTATGAGCTGAACAGTTATGCCGAACAACTGGATGCCAGTTATTATGAGCAGGCCGCGGTACAGTTAGCACTGGCTTATGCGCCGGCCAAATACTTGCCTCTGGTGATTGGTTTTAATCTCGGCTATGAACAGTTGCCGCTGCATCTGCTCATTACCAATTACGAATTGGCTGAACTCGGGATTGATCCCCATTATTTCAATGTGCATATTACGATTGATAATGCCCACAATGGCCATGCACAAAAATCCCTGCAAGCCTTTATCCAGCATTATGAGAATGCGGAAGATCCGGAGACTTATCTTGATTTGATCAAGCAAGGCTATCTGCTCAATGACATCGGTAAAAGTTCTTCCCAGATTGTGAAAGAGCTGGATATTGAGCGCATGGCCTTAAAAGTATTCCAGAACAAGGCACTGATTGGCCAATATATTCATAATCAGAAATGTCAGTTTAGTGGCAAGACTATCAATGACTGGTTATCAGATCCGGTACAAATTTTCAAGTTCCTGAACGTGCTGATTGAGAAAGGCTGGATTATTAAAGATGCTCCTGTTGAACAGAGCCGTTTCTGGAAAATGATTGATCATCCTGAAGGTAAAATGTTTGGTGTGTTTAATGCGACTGAAAAACAGATCATTAAAGACTGGATTCAGGGGGCAACTTTAGCAACTCGGCTGTCTTCACGTAGCGCAGCGCCGTCTCAGGCGAAAGTTGAACCTGCTTTAAGCCGTATGGATCAACAGCGTTTAAATCAGTTAAAAAATCGCTTTATGCGCTGTGAAGGTGCGGAACAGAAAATTGACTTGCTGATTCCCTATACTTCACCGCATATGCATCATACTGAAGTGGGTTTATGGGCAACCCGTCAACTGGGACAGTTATTATTTCCTTTCCAGACCCAGGCGATGCATTATTCTTAACTATGTGATGAATAAAAAACCGGGCATTCTAATTGCCCGGTTTTTTATACTTAGATGATAAATTTAAGCCGATTTACGCGAATTCAACTGCCCTTTAATTACGGCTTTAACATTGCCTTTAAGGTAGTTCAAAAAGACTTTTAACGGTGACAGTTTTGGATTCGGCTGTTTACCTTTGGCAATTTCCTTAAACTGCGCGGCATACCAGATAATTTCCATAATCGCCATTTTGTCAACCAGCGGAATACCGGTTTTAATTTTCTCAACCGCATAACGTACATCTTGCCCTGCAATCAAACGATCACCCAGATCCGGCTCTACCGCAAAAGGTCGGGCGATGCCAACAAAATCACATGCACCACTGTCGAGTGCAGCATTCATGCCGTCGACGGTTCTAAAGCCACCAGTCACCATGATATGGCAATTGACTTCCTGACGGATCTTTTCGGCAAAATCGAGGAAATAGGCTTCACGGGCAATGGTTGAAGCTTTGCGTTTGTCTTCTTTTACACCAGCCATGGCAGGCGCTTCATAACTACCGCCGGATACTTCAATGATATCAATCCCGGCTGCATCCATCGCCTTAAAGACATAGATCACATCTTCTTCACTCATACCACCGCGCTGAAAGTCAGCGGAATTCAGTTTGACTGAAATAATAAAATTTTCTGAGCTTGCAGCACGGACAGCCTGATAGGTTTCCAGCAGAAAACGGGTACGGTTTTCAATACTGCCACCCCATTGATCCTGACGCTTATTGGTCAGCGGTGACAGAAACTGGCTAATCAGATAACCATGTGCCCCATGCAACTGGACGCCTTCAAAACCGGCCTTTTCACAAATTTGCGCTGAAGTGGCAAAGCGCTGGATAATCTCCAGAATTTCAGTTTCAGTCAGCGCACGCGGTGTGCCGAAGCTGACGGCCAATGCCGGACTAAAAGGCACGGCCGACGGCGCAACTGTTTCTTTATTTAAGCCTTTGGGACACTGACGACCCGGATGTGACAACTGCACCAGTTGTACCATACCCTGCTGCTTGCCCACTTCCGCCCAGACTTTAAGCTGCTCCAGATCACGCTCGGTTTCTACCACCACCACGCCCGGCTCATTCTTGGCACGAAAGTCCACCATGAAATTGCCGGTAATGGCACAGCCCAGTCCACCTTTGGCCCAGGCTTCATACAACTTGAAATGTGCCTGATTGGGCTGGCCGGCATCATTGGCCAGCGCCTCACTCATAGCGCCTTTAATAATACGGTTTTTGAAATTGGTATGACGAATTTGAATGGAATCGGCCAATTGGGTCATGATCTGTCCTGATATTACTTTTATTTTGTACTCGTTTATAACGCAAGTCAGGATAATTGACAATTCAACTTGTCAAATTTACACAATTTTCATCTGCTTATTTTTACGATGATTAAAAAGTTCCGTGATTTATTGTCTTGGATCAAAAGCATCACGTACTGCTTCGCCAATATACATCAGCAAACTCAGCACAATGGCCAGACTAAAAAAACCTGATAAAGCCAGCCACGGCGCATTTAAATTATTTTTGGCTTGCAGCAACAGCTCTCCTAAAGAGGCTGTTTCCGGTGGTAGCCCATAGCCTAAAAAATCCAGAGCCGTCAGTGCGGTAATATTGGCAGTCAGCATAAAGGGAAGTTGTGACAGACTTGAACCGATGACATTCGGCAATATATGCCTGAACATGATTCGCCCATCTCCTGCACCCATACTTCGTGCCGCCCAGACGTATTCCAGATTGCGTGCACGCAGAAATTCAGCCCGTACCATGCCCACCAGAGTGGTCCAGCCAAACAACAGCATGATCAGAAATAGCCAGTAAATATTGGGACTAAACAGACTGACCAGCACCATGACCATAAATAGCATCGGCAAACTGCTCCAGACTTCAAGCAGGCGTTGCCCGATCAGGTCGATCCAGCCGCCATAATAGCCCTGCACAGCCCCCAGCAAAACTCCAATCGCCGCCGACAATAAAGTCAGTGCAAAACCAAATAAGAGTGAAACCCTCAAGCCATACAGAATCCGCGCCAGCACATCACGACCCTGATCATCTGTTCCGAGCCAGTTTTGTGTACTTGGTGGCGAAGGCACCGGAACAGCCAGTTCCAGATTCGGGCTTTGATATGAAAATGGAATAATTGGCCAGATCGCCCAGCCTTTTTCTGCAATTAACTGTTGAACGGCAGGATCTTTATACTCGGCTTCGGTTTCAAATACACCGCCAAACGCCGTTTCCGGATAAGATTTTAAGATAGGCAAATACACTGCATGATCATATTTCACCAGCAAGGGCTTATCATTGGCAATCAGTTCTGCGCCCAAGGACATGATAAAAATAAGGCCAAACACAATAAAACAGCCAAAGCCTAGCTTGTGCTGCTTAAAGCGTTGCCAGCCTAATTGCATCAAGGACGACATTAGGAGGATCCCCGACGTGAACTGAAATGAATCCGTGGGTCGATCAGTTGATACAGCAAATCGCTTAATAATCGCAATATCAGACCAAGCAAAGTAAAGATAAACAGAGTACCGAAAATCACCGGATAGTCGCGCTGGATGATCGCCTCAAAACCCAAAACACCTAAACCATCGAGATTAAATATAATCTCAATAAACAGGTTGCCGACGAAAAACACCCCAATTAATACTTCTGGCAAACCTGCGATCAACACTAACATCGCATTTCGGAACACATGCCGATACAGCACTGCGTTTTCATTTAAACCTTTGGCCCGCGCAGCCAGAACATATTGCTTACTCAACTCTTCCACAAAGGAAAAATTCACCAGATAAGTCAAACTGGCAAATCCGCCGAGCACCATGGCCAACAATGGCAATGCCATATGCCAAAAATAATCCTGAATTTTCCCAAAAAATGAGAGTTCGGCAAAATTTTCAGAGCTGAGTCCCTGTAAGGGAAACCATTGCAGAAAAGAGCCACCGGCAAAAAATACAATCAGTAAAATCGCAAAAATAAAGGCTGGAATGGCATAGCCCACAGCCAGCATTAAAGAGGTGATCTGATCAAAAACACTGCCATGTTTTCTGGCTTTGCCGATGCCTAAAGGGATAGACACCAGATAGATGATTAAGGTACTCCACAGACCTAAAGATAGCGATACCGGTAGTTTTTCCCAGATCAGATCAGTCACAGCCTTGTCTTTAAAAAAACTAGTGCCCAGATCAAACTGGGCATAGCGCCTTAACATGTCCCAAAAGCGGATATGGGCAGGCTGATCAAAACCATATTGAATATTGATCTGCTCGATCATCTCAGGGGTGAGGCCTTGCTGCCCCTGATACTGTAATCCGGTATGTGTCAAGCCATTGACCTGTTGTGCCTGATAAATCGCTTGTTCCACCGGCCCACCCGGTGCCAGCTGGATCACCATAAAGTTAATCAGCAAAATGATCAGCAAGGTTGGAATCATTAGCAACAGACGCTTGAGTATATAAGTGCTCATGGCACTCCCTGATAGGCTTGGAGCTTAATGCTGTTTGAAATAATTGGCCACACGTTGAGCCTTTGCCGCATCGACCCACCAGTAGTCAATGCCCGCGGAGAGCTTAGGTTTAAGCTTGGGCTGCTGATACATGTTCCAGTAAGCATACCAGTATTCACCCGTACCATAAGTCGGAATATGATAATAACCTGCCCGCAGCAAACGGTCTAAAGCTCGGGTACTGTCAATCACCTGCTCCCGGTTCTGCGCCTGAATTACTTGCTTAATCACCGCATCAATAGCAGGATTCTGAATACCGGCATAATTATAGTTACCGACCTGCTTGGCAGCCTGACTGCTCCAGAACTGTTTTTGTTCCTGCCCCGGTGTCAAGGACTGTGGCATGCTGTCGACAATCATATCAAACTGGTAATTTCGTAGCCGTTCATAATACTGCGCGGTTTCGACCATACGAATATTCGCCTGAACCCCCAAACGTTTTAAATGACGTAAATAAGGCATCAGATGACGCTGCTGTTCCACCTGATGCAGCAAAAATTCAATCTTGACCGCTTGACCGGAAGCATTGACCAACTGCCCCTGTTGATAACGATAACCGGCTTTTAACAGCAATTGACGGGCTTTTAATAAATTCTGCCGGTTAAACCCTGAGGCATCGGATTGAGGATATTGCCAGTCCTGAAGTACAGCCTGACGCTGAACCGGATGAAGCTTCTGCAAATGAGGCTTTAAAATTTGCAGCTCTTGGGCACTCGGCCGTCCACGAGAAGCCAGCTCGCTATTGGAAAAAAAGCTGTTCAGACGTTGATATTCACCATAGAACATGGCTTTATTCAGCCATTCAAAATCGTAAGCGAAACTTAAGGCCTGACGGAAGCGAATATCGGCAAAGGGCTGACGCCGGGTATTAAAGACCAGACTCTGGGTCGGGACCGGATTTTGATGCCGAAAACGATAACGTTTGACTTGTCCTTGCCGAACCGCAGGAAATTGATAATCCCTGATCCAGCGATTGACCTGTTTTTCCTCATGCAAAGTAAATTGGCCCGATTTAAAGGCTTCGAACTTGATTTCCGGACTACGATAATAACGATACTGGATCCGGTCAAAATTATAACGACCGCGATTCACCAATAGATTTTTGCCCCAGTATTGAGGATTACGCTGATACGAAATACTGCGGCCGGGATCTATGCGTTCAATCACATAGGGCCCTGAACCCAGAATCGGTTTCAGCGTCAGGTCTTTAAAATCACGCCCTTGCCATTGCCGTTTAGAATAAATGGGCATCTGCGCGACAATCATGGCCATTTCCGGATTATGCCCAGATTTAAAATGCATTTTGATTTTTAAAGGTGACAGCACTTCCAGCTTATTTAAATCTGCCAGATACATTTGCAAGCCAAAATTGGACTGGGTCTGATAAAGCTCAAAGCTATATTTGACATCTTCCGCAGTTAAGGGTTGACCATTGCTAAAGCGCGCTTTCGGATTTAAATGGAAAATGATAAAGGCGGTTTTCTTGGGGTCAAAACTGACTTTTTCCGCCAGCAAGGGATAATACACCCCGGGCTCATCCAGTGATTTAGACAGCAAACTGTCAAAAATATAGTTGATCCCTTCAGTGACATTGCCTTTGCCATTCATGCTATTTAAATTATCAAAGCTACCATCAGCCGCCAAAATTAGTGCACCACCTTTGGGGGCTTGCGAATTGGCATAAGGTAAGGATTGCAGATGGCTATATTTCGGTTGGCTATGTAGCGCAATATAAGGTGTGGTGATCAGGGCTGCCCAACTGGTATTCATTACCAGCGGGACAACCATGCTTAAAACAAATAAACTAAAAAATCTCACGATGAATGAATTAGTTTGGCACTTTAATCACATCACCAATACGTAGTTGTGTATTCGGTTTGAGATCATTCATTTCCGCCAGTTGATTTCTATTCATGCCGTAACGTGAGGCCAGACCGATCAAGGTATCGCCGCGTTTGACTTTATAATCAGTCACCAGTTTTGGAATCTGGATGGTTTGACTGACACGCAATCCGGCACGTGGACTGAGATTATTTAACTCGGCCAGTTCGGTGACCGTAATTCCTAAACGGCTGGCAATCGCATTCAGGGATTCGCCTGACTTGACGGTATAAGATTCAGTTGCTCTAGAAGACACAGGCTTAGCTGCCACTTTCACGTCTTCTGCTTTTTTATCCGTCGGAACATCACCCACAATTTTTAAACGCTGACCAATACGGACGTTGCCATTGGCATTCAGGCCATTTAAATCGGCCAGATACTTGACCTGAAGATGATACTGACGCGCAATAGAACTTAAGGTTTCACCCGATTTCACCACATGCGAATCGGATTTCACATGTTTCGACACCGTTTCCGCCACAGACTCACGCACGGGTTCAGCTGCCTCACCCGTCAGCTTTAAACGCTGACCGACGCGCAGGCCGGCATTACGAGAAATACCATTCAGGCTCGCCACCTGATCCATCGACAGATTGTATTTTGCGGCAATGCCGGTCAAGGTATCGCCCGATTGAGCTATATAAGTTTCAGGCACCTGACTGCCGGCTGGAATCTTGATGGTCTGGCCTATACGTAAACCACTATTGGCTGCAAAACCATTTAAAGCTGCCAGCTCAGACACACTGAGCTTGCTTTGACTGGCAATGCTATACAGGGTTTCACCGCGTTTGACCTGATAATTTTCAGTTGCTGTCTGATCAACTTTAACATTTTCAAATGTCTGTTCAGTCTTTTGGGTCGATGCGGTCAGTGCTTCAACTTCCTGAAGTGGCACATTGATTTTCTGTCCCACCATTAAACTGCTACCCGCAGTTAAACCTGAGGTGAATGACGCCAGTTCAGCATTTGACAGCCCATAACGATCGGCAATCAGTTTCAGATATTCACCGCGCTTGACGGTATAGGATTTGGTTTGAACTTTGGCAGCTTCAGCTTTTTTAGCATCTTCTACTTTGGCTTTAGATGCAGCCGTTTCTTTCAGCGACAGCTTCTGACCGACAAATAAACCACTGTTGGTACTTAAACCATTAAAGTCAGCCAGCTGTTTGAGACTTAAACCAAACTGATTTGCCACACTGGTCAGAGAATCATTGGCCTGAACCACATAAGATTCCGGCTTTTCTTTGGCTTTGGTTTGTTCCTGCACCGGCTTGGCATCATACAGATAAATCGTGGTGCCTACATATAGCGTAGAATTTGGATCGATCTGGTTCCATTTCGCCACATCACGCCAGTTCACCCCATTTTTTGCTGCAATCAGCGCCAGATTATCCCCCGGTAAAACCTTATAGGTACTACGCTTGCCCTTAGGCGCGACCACCACCACTTCAGAATCAGTCTTGACGTAATTTTTACCCTGGTTCAACTGGGCTTCGACCGAAGTCGCTGTGGTATTGTCAGCAACTTCTTTCGGATAAGAGAAGCCTTTGGTAAGTTCCTTGCCTTGCTGCTCAGCCACAGACAGGCTGGTTTGAATAGCCGTCAGCTTGATTTTACCATCATAAGGATCGACAATTTCTGTGCCTGCCGGCGCCAATGCTTTCAGCTCTTCAACTACCTGAGCCTGTTCTGCCGGTGTTGCAACAGGCTGCAGAACTTCATCCACAGTTTTGTTACTTTCCTGCGCGGTGACGACCTGCTGAACTTGCTGACGCTCGGCTGCAGAAATCGGTGGTTCGACCTGAATCTGTTTCGCTGGCGCTGCCGGTGTCACTGCGACCGGAATACGTGGCGCACTTGGAATCGGCAAATCACTTTGGGCAGCAAAACTGGCCAAGGCAGATGAGCCTCTAGGCGTTGAAATCTTTTTCGTGGTCTGTACCACTGTATTTGCCGTTGTCACCACAGGTGCAGTCGTTGCAGGCCGAGTACTGGCAAGAACGGGTGGAGTCTGTTTTGCCGGTGTAATCGTTTTCGCATTTAACACGGGAGGCGCAGCTTTGGTCGGCACCACTGGGGTGGTGTTTTTCGGCAGATTGCTGGCACTACTCGCAGATAATCCGCCGGAACCAGATAGTTTTTTCAGCTTTTCATCAACTGAAGGACTGAGGTCAGCAGGAATCAAAATACGACGCGGACTGGTAGGGTCAATATGATCACCACGATGCCCCGGGTTCAATTGATACAGCTCCGCACGGCTCAAACCGGTGATGGCTGCAATTTCATTTAAATTGGCCACGCCTACAGGCACTTCACGGAAATGCGGACGGTTGGCAATTGGTGGCAGGCTCACCCCATACTGACCTGGAGTTTTAATAATTTGTGCAACTGCCAGGAAACGTGGCACATAGCTCATGGTTTCTTGTGGCAATTTGAGTGACCAATAGTCGGTCGGCAGACCTGCTGCCTTATTGCGGTTAATCGCCTGCTGAATACGTCCCGGGCCAGCATTATAAGACGCCAGCGCCAGCTCCCAAGAACCAAACTGGTTATATAAACTGCCTAAAAACTCATAGGCTGCACGAGTCGATTCCACCACATCACGACGACCGTCGTATAAAGGGGTCTGCTTTAAACCATAAATACGGCCTGTGCTTGGAATAAACTGCCATAAACCTGCCGCTGCCGCACTACTGGTCGCTGCCGGGTCATAGGAACTTTCAATAATCGGTAATAGCGCCAGCTCGGTCGGCATACCACGGCGTTCTGCTTCTTTTACCGTGTAATATAAATAACGTGAGGCACGCGCACTTAAACGATCCAGATAAGGCTGACGTGAAATAAACCAGCCGCGCTGCGCATCAATCCGCGGATTCCAGACACTTAAATCCATCTTGAAACCCACAGTCATGCGTTTCCAGACATCACCATGCTTCAGAACCAGTAAACGGTCGCCTTCTACTGCACGCATATCGGTTGCAGAGAGTAAATCTTCCAGTCCATCCAGACTGCTGGCATCCAGATATTGTGATCCAACTTGCTTGCTTTTCGCTGTTTGGGTCGCACTTTGTGTAGATGAACAGCCCGTCAGTCCCAAGGAAGCAAGTGCAGTTCCCAGTACAGAAAATTTTAGAAATGTAGGTAATGTCGGCTGCCACAAGATTGCGGTTGGTTTATACATAAAAAAATCCAAACAACTCGTATATAAATTTATTTTTTAGATATGCCATTGTAGTGAAGCAGGTCGAAGACACAAGGCAATAATTTACCGTGATTTCACGTTAAATGTTACAAGAAATTAAAAAATCCGGGACATATAGATTGATCGACTGCATTTGCGCTATACAATAAGCCTTCCAGCTTGTTCTATTTCGATCGGATTTCAATTTATGTCACACACTATCACACTTTATGTTGATGGCGCTTGTCGCGGCAACCCGGGTTTAGGCGGTTGGGGTGCATATATTATTCATGGACAGCAAGAACACAAGATCTGCGGGGGCGAAGACCATACCACCAATAACCGTATGGAACTGACCGCCGCCATCGAAGGCATTCTGTTTTGTGACAAACAGGACAAGCTGGTGATCTATACCGATTCCAACTATGTCAAACAAGGCATTACCGAATGGATTCACGGCTGGAAAAAGAAAAACTGGAAAGACGTCAAAAATCCGGACCTGTGGCAAAAGCTGGATGCCGTCTGTCAGGGACGCGAGATTGAATGGCACTGGGTCAAGGGTCATTCTGGACATCCGGGCAATGAAATGGCCGATCAGCTGGCCAATCAGGGTGCCGATGAAACCCTGAAAAAATCTAAACAGACCGCTTCAATTTCCGAAGATAAAAAAAAATCTGAACCCGACTGGCTGCTAGATGATCCTTTCGGTCTGGATCTGGCCGAGAGTGAAGAAGAGCTGGACGCGATGCAGGAAGAAGAAAATATCGTATTGGATGAAGTTGCCGAGAGTGAACACAGTGACCCAGCGCATCAAGATGCTGATGCAGCTGCAGCTGCTGCCAATACCTCACAATTACATCCCCAGATTGTGATTACCCCCGCAACCTTACAATTGCATGGCCCGCGACAATTGATTCTGGATACCGAAACCACCGGTTTTTATTATCAGGATGGTGACCGGATTATTGAAGTTGGCGCGCTGGAAATGATCAACCGCAAACTGACCGGCAGCTCGATTCATATCTATATCAATCCGAAAACACCGGTCGGCGACTCGGTCAATGTCCACGGCATTACCGATGAGTTCCTGCAAGACAAACCGTTATTTGAGGAAATCTCTCAAGTATTGTTTGACTATTTGCACGGTGCCGAAATTATCGCGCATAACGCCAGCTTCGATATGAACTTCCTGGATATGGAATTCAAACGGGCAGGTTTTAAAGCCCTGTCCGAAGTTTGTGAAGTAACCGATACCCTGGCAATGGCCAAGTCCAAGCATCCGGGGCAGAAAAACTCGCTGGATGCCTTAGTGCGCCGCTACGAGATTCCAAAGCGTGACCGTACCTTCCACGGTGCCTTGCTCGATGCGGAAATCCTGTCTGATGTTTATCTGGCGATGACCGGTGGACAGGTGTCTTTTGATATCGATGCTTTGTCTCATTCTGACGATCAGAACAACCGTTCAGGCATGGCCAGAGTTGAAATTGAACTGCCGGTGATTCTTCCCTCAGAACAAGAATTGCAGGAACATGAGAAATGGATCAAACAATTCGAAGAAAAACATGGAACTGCTTGCCTTTTCTCGAAATAAAATCTACATTTCCGAGCATGCTTTAGGTTAAAAACTACAGTTCTTCAGTTATAGTAAATACAAAGAGGTTCCGCAGCTTTAAGCGGAGCTCATATATAGATAATACTTCAGGAAAGGTGCAGATCCATGTCTTACCAAACCTCTATACATTTTGATCCAACAGCCTTACTGATAATAAAAAATGAGGTTGATAACTCGATCAAGTTAGTCGAATCAGCAGTAAGCACCTTGGTAGAAGATCAGACTTTACCTTTTGGCATTGATGATGCATTAAATCAGTTCGAACAATGCGCCCAGGTTCTGGCACTCATCGACATGTCCAGCCTGGCAAAAGTCGCTCATTATTCAGCAGAACTGATGCGCAAGATTATGGGGAACCCGGCACAGGTCAATACGCAGGACGTCATTGCCCTGAGTGAAGGCACCACCATGCTGAAACGCTATATCGAATTTATCTGCCTGCGTGAAGTAAAAATTCCACAGTTCCTGCTCGACACCCTGAACCGTCTGGAAATTGCGCTGGGTAAACCGCTCACCAGTGAAGGTCAGCATATTGAATCCCTGCTCGATCTGATCACGCCTGACTTTCAGTTACCACAAGCACCCGGTCTGGAAAAATCCAAATATGTTCAGCGCCTGTACAAGCTGTCCCTGAACAAGCTGCTTAAGCAGGAAGAAAGTGAACTGGATCTGCAGGCGATTAAACTGGTGGGGGCTTATCTGGCTGGGCTCGCTCAATCGCACACCAGCAAACAGTACTGGAATCTGGTTTTCGTTGCATTCAGCAATATTGATCACTTGCTGATTAATGAGCCACGTCTGCGCACTCTGGTGAGTATCGAGCGCAACATGGCACAATATTTTGGCTCGCCGGACAGCTTCAAGGCTTCACTTGCAGACCTGGCCAATGTCCTGAGTCTGTGTATTAGCCAGGAAGATGATACTGCACAACATATCCGCAGTCAGCTCAATATTGGTGAAGACCTGCTGACCGATATGCAGTTACAGGTCTTTAGTCGCCACCTGTATGGTCCAGACTTTGAAACCATGCATACCATTAGCGAACTGGTGACCACAGAAATGGCGCAGATTCGTAATGACATCGAGTTTAACTATCAGAACATGAGTCCTGAAAAAACTCAGGAATTGCAGGCACAGCTCAATAATCTGGCCAACATCTTCAAAGTATTGAACCTGAATGAAGCCTATCATGACCTGAACCGTCAAGCTACTTCACTGAGCCAGACTGAAATCCTGAAAGATCCGGGTTTTGCCCAGCAGTTGATGAATGTGATCCTGTCTGCCATGAACTCGATTGGGGTACTGGAACGTCATCACACCTCGAGCCGTTTGCAGCTGCGCGTCAACAACATGAATATTTCTCTGGACCGCCTGGATGAAGCACATGCGGCTTTACTCACTGAAACCAAGGCCCTGATCGAGCTTTCCAGCCAGATTCTGAGCAACTATCTGCAAGATCAGGACTTGGCTGCACTCGAACCTGTGCCAGTACAATTCTGTGAAATTGGCGGGGCGATGCTGTTCCTGAATGCAGAACATGTTCGTACTGCATTCACCACCACTGCAGCATTCATCAAGAACCGTATTGATCTATCAATGGCATTAACGCCGGAAGAGATTCATCGTGCTCTGGATACTCTGGCGAGTGCCGACATGATGATTGATAACTTAAAGGACAAACAGCCTGTTTTACAGGCTATGTTTAAGGTAGCATTGGACAGTAGTGAAAAACTCAAAATAGTTGCCTAATGTCCAAATTATCACTTGCTTATATTTTTCAGCAGCAGCAACTGCTGGTCGATCAACATTTTCAGCTTCCACAGGTTGAAGCCCTCGCAAGTGATTTGTTACTCCACACGGGTGATCAAGTGATTGCCCGTGACCTGCTTCCCGATGAGCCGATTCCTGCAGGCTTGCAACTGGTACCCATCCGCCAGTTATTACAGTTCTGGAATACCCAGCAATTCGAACAGGCCAGCCGTGCGGTACAGCTTTTAGAATGGCGCCGGAATCACAAATTTTGTAGTCATTGCGGTACAGCCACCGAAGCACATCCGCTTGAACATGCGATGCTCTGCCCATCCTGCAACTATCGTCAGTATCCACGGGTTCAGCCTTGTGTCATTACCGTCATTACCAAAAACGAAGACGAAATTTTGCTGGCCAAAAACGCGCGCAACACCAAAAGCCAGATGTATGGCCTGATTGCCGGTTTTGTTGAGGTAGGCGAAACGCTGGAAGAGGCAGTACGTCGTGAAACGCTGGAAGAAGTCGGTTTAGAACTCAAGAATATCCAGTATCTGGCCAGCCAGCCCTGGCCGTTTCCAAGCAATCTGATGATTGCCTTCAAGGCTGAATATGCCGCGGGTGAAATCGAATTACAGCAAGAAGAAATTAGCGATGCGCAATTCTTTAAATTCGATCAGCTGCCCGAAATTCCGTTCAAGGGCAGTATTGCCCATGCCATGATTATGCATGTGACTCAAGGTACGGCAGTCGCAGACGATACCAAGACCTGGCTCTAGCTCTTATTGAGCTCAAGTTTGGCTGAACCAATAAAAAAAGAATCCAAGGGAGATAATCTCTTGGATTATTTTTTATGCCTTACTACTGGGTTAAATCCCGCTATCAGTCTCGAGATCTAAATGCATCCTCGAGTGCCCAAAGCACCTGCGCTTTGGTCTGGAAATAGCGACTGAACAAACTGGAGAGCGAACCCACGATCGTAATATGGCCAAGTTTCGGAATATGAATCAAATGGCTATGATTGCCCTTTTCTCGCAATACCCGATCTAGATCCTGACTATTAAAATGGCCAACGATGTTGTCCTTTTCGGCAATAAACAGATAATGTCGGGTTGGGCTATTTTTAACAAAATAATAAGGCATGACCTGCTGATATGGCACCGTCTGATCAAAAGCATCAGCACAAATCGGATCATTTTTATAATCAAAATGATAAGGCCCCGCCAGACCAATAATCGCACGGATTAGACTGTGGTCAATGCTGGCAGATTGCGGATGATACAGTGCAGACATGACATTGAATGCCCCAGCCGAATGTCCCATCAAAACCAGGTTTTCAGCACAGATATCTAACCGGCCGGCAGACTGCTGCAAGTGGTTCAATAATAAATGCAGATCATGAATATAGGCTGGGAAAATATGTTGTGGTGCCAGATGATAATTCATCACCACCACATCATAGCCTTCTTTGGCAAAGGCCTCACCAATGAACTGATAATCCTTTTTATCCCCATGCAACCACGCGCCGCCATGTACAAAAACAATCAGGGGGCGATGGGGCAAAGGCTGCTGGCTACGGAACAGATCAAAGCGTTGCCGTGATTTTAGACCATAAGCCAGCTGAGTTTCGATCGTGTAACCCTGTTTAGGCGTTAAACGATTCAACGCATAACTGCCAAAATCATAGAGTCTAAATGCTTTATAGCGTTGCTGGACTTCCAGAATCTGATTCGACAATTGGTTTTTAAAATGACCGACCTTATGGAGCATCGGTTGGTTCAACCGTATCAGGATCTATCGCAACCGGCGTCTGTTCGATACCGGGCTGTGCATAAGCAGGTGCTGCAAAGTTCTGACTGCTCAGATTTGAAGACTGTTCAACATTATCAATCAGGGTCACAATTTTGGTGACATTGCCCACTTGCTGCAATACCTGATTCAGGTCAGCAATTTCTGCGCTGTTCAAACGTCCCATCACATACAGCACGCCATCTTCAGTATGCACATGTACTTTACTGTCCGCAACCACAGTGGCTTTCATGATCAGGCCACGGGTATTAGCTGTGACCGCAGTATCCTGCATGATGGTGCTATAGCTGATCTGGTTGCCTACAGTAATAAAATTATGTACCGCTTTGACATCGCTCATGGATTTGACATTGTCTTCTGCCAGCTGCTTGAGATGTGCATCGGGCACCTGACCGGTCAGCAAGACATTGCCATGAAAACTTTCAATATTGACCCGGGCCTGTTTGAAGCGCGAATCTAGTTTATAAAGATTAATTTTTGCAGTACGGACAATCGAGGAATCAATAAACACCTGCCCCAAGGTACGCGCCCCACTCTCAGTTCCTACAGGAGCCGTACCTGTGCCGCTAGAAATAAAACTGGCACAACCTGATAAACTTGCGACACACAGCATTGTTATTGCAATACGCTTAACCACTCAGCAAGACTCCTTCATTTTATTACGTCTTTTTCAATCTAATAATCTGTCTTTAAGCTCAGATCATGGCAACTCTGCTTGAACTTTACAATGATCTTGAGGCAAATATAAGCATCTTTAGACCTTATTTTATTCACAGATTAATAAACTCTTGATCAAAAGTAAAAGCATTTTCAATCCATTCCAGATCATAAGGGTATTGCGAAAAGTCATGCTGTAGGGTTTTTGCAAATTGCTGTTTAAAATCAAAACAAATCACGTCAAAACGATAGTAATAGTGTGCAAATTGTGGATTTTTCTGAATAAAGCACATTGCCGTCTTGAGCATCTTGCCCTGTTTTGCTTTCGACACCGACTCGATCGCTTGCGCATATCCGGTGTGTGCACGAGCTTTGACTTCAACAAAGATCAGCTCCTGTTCACGTACCAGAATCAGATCCAGTTCACCATAACGGCTGTGATAATTGGCTGTAAGCAATTGAAATCCCTGCTGCTGCATCAGTTGGGCGGCTTGCTGTTCTGCCCATGTACCTAATTGCTGTCGCATTATTCTCTTTCCCTGTTAGAGCAGCTTTACACCTGTGCCACTGTACTGAAAACATTGCGGAGTACGCTGGACACCGTGTTCAGTGATCTGAATCCGGCCGGTTCTGCCCTGAAATTCAATCGTTTGCAGCCGCGGCTGAGATAAATACTGCTGGGTGATGTGCCAGGCATCGCCGCCAAAAGCAATCAGGCGCTGATAAGACAGATTAACCGGTTCCTTGGCATAAGCTTGCAGCACATCCGGCCAATCCGCTAAGTAAAGCACTGGAACATCACAAAACTTGATCCCTTGTGGCAGCTTGTGCTGTTCGCTCATGGCATTGGCTACGGTATACATCCGTGAACGATTTAATTCAGGCATGACAGCCATCCATTCTGCATTGCCCAGAAACAATAATCCCTGCTTGGGCATTAAAAATCGTGGTGGTTTATCTACGATTTTAAATTTCAGATCACTCTGGCTCAGCAAGGACATCAACAACAGTTCATGCTCCGCTTCACTGCCCGGCTGGCGTAAAATCAGCAGTTGCCGAATCCCGTCTTTGAATAAAAGTGCTTTTAAGGCAGCGGCATCATCTTTCTTGGATAGACTGAACTGCCAGACATTGGGAGAGACATCAGCCACTTCATTCAGGCTGAGGGTACGTACTTTGGGTTTGCTGTTCAGCAGTTGTTCCACGTCGCTACGTGCCAATGGCCCCACCACCATTCTGGTCTTTTTATTGACATGCTGTTTAAGTAGCTGGGAGATATTTTTCTGATTGGCATTGACCCATTTCAGCGGAATCTTGTGTCCTGAAGCGGTATAGGCACTGAGAAAACCCTGTTTGATACTCGATGCAGCTCGCGCCAAAGGCCCGGATTCGGGTAGAATGATCAACACTTCTGCTTGAACGCTGCTGATGCAGCTGACTAAACACAAGCCTAATATTTTATTTTTCATCTTCCATTTTTTATTATTCAATTTATTCCACATGGAGAAACCTATGAGTGCTCAGTTATTTGTTGTTGCGACTCCAATCGGGCACTTAGATGATATTAGTTATCGTGCAATTCAGGTGTTGAAGTCGGTGAGTCTGATTGCTGCTGAGGATACACGAACTTCGGCACAGTTGCTTAAACACTTTAATATTCAAACACCTTTGACTGCATGTCATGAACATAATGAAAGCAACAAAATGGAGCAGCTGATCCAGCGTCTGCTCAATGGCGAAGATATGGCCCTGATCAGTGATGCTGGCACGCCCCTGATTAGCGATCCTGGTTTTAAATTTGTTCGGGCTGCTCAAGCGCATAATATCCGTGTTATTCCTGTGCCCGGTGCTTGTGCTGCGATTGCGGCCTTAAGTGCGGTCGGCTTGCCGAGTGACCGTTTCAGTTTTGAAGGCTTTCTGCCATCCAGACAAAGTCAGCGCCTGCTGAATCTGGAAAAACTCAAAGATGAAACCCAGACCTTAATTTTCTATGAAGCACCGCACCGGATTCTGGAATGCGTTAAAGATATGGCGAGCATATTTGGAGCAGACCGTCCTGTTGGCTTCGCGCGTGAAATTACCAAGACTTTTGAAACCATCAAGAAAATGACTTTAGGTGAACTGGTCGAATTCATTGCTAATGATCATAATCAGCAAAAAGGTGAAATTGTTCTGGTGATTGGCGGAGCAACCGAAGAAAAAGATCTGGATCAGGAAAAGCTGGATAAATTATTGAATCGCTTATTACAGGATCTGTCAGTCAAAGCAGCTTCACAACTGGCAGCAGATTTAACCGGTATCAAAAAGAAAGTGGCTTATCAACGTGCTTTAGAACTGACATCAGCCAACGATTAATATTCTAGCTATCTATCACTTTTATTTTTGCAAAAAAACACCACAACTGATGTGGTGTTTTTTTATAAATCCAAGTCAAGGAATGACTTATTCTTTAGCTACCGACTCATCTGCCGGTACTTCAACGATACGGCCGCCACTTGCGAGAAAAGCCGCAATTTCGTCTTCAAGTGCCTGACGCTTCTTTAACTTTGCAGTCACGGTCAAAGTTTCAGCTTCTGCAAGATCGTTATCATTGACGACCTCTGTACTCTCTGTTGCGCCTTTTTCAGCTGCTTTTGCTTCATCATCGTCAACGATTGAATCTTCAACGTCGTCATCATAATCATTCATGTCTGTCATTTGCATCTCCCCCAAAATGAGCGCTCGCTTTGTATTTAAAGCCAGGTGTCGAATTAAGTGAAATTTAGCAATCTATGTGGCATTCGCCTAGTACCAAATATTAAAAAATCGTATTTTTTTTAAACAAAATCGTTACTCTTTATGGATGTTTGTTTAAAAAATTTACATTTCAACGTTAAGCTGCATAGCGTGTGTCTTTAAGTAAACTCAGACCATTGGCCTGTGCCATAAATACATCTTTTAACATTGGCTGATTTTCTACCTGTTTCAGACCGAAATTACGTGCCCAAACCATCGGGAAAAATGAAGTCGTTTCCATCCAGCCAATCGCAGACATGCTGTGCATCATGGCATCGTTTTGTCCTTTACGGCGGTGCTCATAACGCTTCAGGCTTTGCTCATGTGCCCAAACACCACGTGACTGATCATGCAGCAATACATCACAGAGCACGGCAGCATCCAGACAGCCAATATTCACCCCTTGACCTGCCAGCGGATGAATCACATGGGCAGCATCACCAATCAAAGCCAGACCATCTTGAACATAGTGTTGGGCGGCACGTGCTTTTAATGGAAAAGTCGCACGTGGTGTCGCTTGTACGACCTCACCGAGCATATGATGACTTTCACGGGTCAATAGCTGTGTAAAGTCAGCATCTGACAACCCTGCATATTCTTCAGCATAATCATCCGGCAAAGTCCAGACGATGGATTGCCAATGTCCCTGCTCTTCTTTTTTTAAGCTGGCCATCGGTAAAAAAGCCAGAGGGCCAGTTTCCAGAAAAATCTGGCGCGCCATATGCTGATGGGGCTGTACAGTTTGAATCGCACAGCTGATCCCGGCCTGTTGGTAATCCAGCACATCAATATCAATGAAAGCTTGCTCACGGACAAAGGAGTTGGCACCATCTGCACCAATCACCAGTTTGGTTTTAAGCTGTGTGCCATCGGCCAGATGAATGATCCAGACACCGACTCCACGTTCTACCCGGCTGACTTTAACCTGAGTACGGTAATCCTGTACATCGTCAAGCATCTTTTGCTGAATAGCCAGATTCAGGATACTCGGCTCTACCATCGAGCCTAAGGCCTGTTCTACTGAGGGTGTTTTTTCTGAAGGCTGGCCGAAATTAATGTCACCATAGCCATTTTTATTCCAGACCTGCATACCGGTATAAGGCTGCTGACGTGCCAGTTTGTTCCATATGCCGACTATTTTTAATAGATGAATGGTTGCCTGACTCAGTGCCAAAACACGTGGATTTGCCACATCTAATGTCTTATCTGCGTCTAAAATTGGGGCAGCGTCTAAAACTGTAGGCTGCACACCACCTTGCGCCAGCAGAAGTGCAGTCAGTCCACCAACCAGTCCACCGCCAATAATGACCACATCCAAGATTTCGTTATTTTGATTTAAGCTCATGCTTTTAATCCCATGGCATAATTCGCAACCAAAGGTTTAATGCCTGGAATATTTTCAAAGCAGATTAAGCCTGTGTTACGCATCAGTTTGAGGAATGGATTCTGGTTACTAAAACCGCGTACCACTGAATCACAGAATTTAATGACCCGCTGCTGATCTTTCAGGCGTGATTTTTCGTAGTCCTGTAGCATGGCTGCATTGCCTAAATCAGCACCCTGCTCAAGCTGCTCTGCCAAATAGCGATTAAGCACATAAGCATCGCGCATACACAGGTTAAAGCCCTGTCCGGCGACAGGATGGATGGTATGGGCAGCATTGCCCATCAATACCACACGGCCAACGGCCTGTTTTTCTGCCAGGACTTGAGAGAGTGGGAAGCTAAAACGGCGACCGGTTTTCTGGAATTTTCCGGCACGATCACCATAAGTGTCCTGCAAGGCATCAAGAAAATGCTGATCATTTTCATCGCCCAACCATTCACCTTCTGTGCCTTTTTTTACCGGCCAGACAACGGAACGGCGATATTCACCCGGCAATGGCAATAACGCCAAAGGGCCTAAATGACTGAAACGCTCAAAACCGACATGACCATGGGGCTTCGAGGTTTGTACTGTAGTCACGATCGCGACCTGATTATAATCGTGTTCTGAAGTACCAATGCCCAATGCTTTACGGCAGAAAGAATCACGACCGTCTGCGGCAATGACCAGTTTAGATTGTAAAGTCAGCTCAGATTCACCACGCTGCGCCTGAATATAAGCACAATCGGCATCTTGGGTCAGCGATGTGACTTGTACACCATCAATCAGTTCAATCAGTGGCTGTTTTTTCACTTGGGTCAGCAGCACACGGCCGAGCCAGGCATTTTCAATCACCTGACCGAAACTTTCGACTTTTTCCTGTTCTGCTTTTAGGCATGCCTTACCAAAGCTGCCTTGTTCGGTAATATTGACTTCCAGAATTGGTGTGGCATGTTGCTGTAGTGCATCCCAAAGGCCGAGTTCCTGATAGATCTGTACACTACGGCGCGACAAGGCACTGTTACGCGCATCAAAACTGGAATGATACGGGGCAAGATGTTCATCATCATAATCTGGATATTTGATGGCTTCCAAAAGTTTGACTGCAATATTGGTTTTCGCCAACATCAGTGCGAGGCTTAAGCCCACCATACCACCACCGACAATGATGACTTCTTGTTGCATGCTGTAATCCTTTCAATGTCGTATCTAAGTCAATAGATACTTATAATCATGATGGATTTTATATTAGCTCAAAAAAATTCTTTTTTATAATGAAATAGCGTGTCTCGCCTCTGATGTTTATTGTTTCCGGGTGGCCAACCAGCATAGAATTGCTCCAGCCGTAACCATTGCCACACCCTGCCAAAAACCAAAAGACAAAGACGTACTCAGCAATAATGCTGCAAATAAAGCAGATAACACCGGAGTAAAATAGGAAGCACCCGCCATTAATGTCATGTTTCCAGAAATAATTCCAATATTCCAGGCACCATATCCCAAACCTAAAGCTCCGGCTGCCATAATCAAAGTGACGGTATTATCATAAGTAAAATTAAGCGCTGCTCCATTCATCAGGAAATATTTGATCCAGAGCACAACCGCAGCAAGGGCAAAGAATATCGTGACCAAGTTTTTACCTTGAGAAGTTTTTACGGTCACGGAACAATATGCAGCCCACAAAACCGCTGCAGCAAAAGCTAAACCATAACTAAGAGGATTAGCTTTCAAATTGCTCCATATTTGTAAGAGATCAAAGCCGGTATCTCCGCCTAAAACCCAACAAATTCCAACCAAGGCCAATAGGCAACCAGGAAGAATTAAGAGATTGGCTTTAACGTTGTTAAAAATGATTGCAAATAATAAGGTAAAAGTCGGCCATAGATAATTAATCATCCCTACTTCAATGGCTTGCCGACTATTTTGAGCATAACCAATAGAAAGGGCAAAACATAATTCATAAGCAACAAATAAAAGACTTCCCCACCATAAATAAGGCTTTGGAATAGTAGAAAGCTTGGGTAGACCGATGGTAAAAAATAAAATAATGGATGCCACACTGTAAATCAGGGCAGCACCTGCGACCGCTCCAAAACTCTCACTGACACTACGAATTAAGCCAACATTCGTACTCCAGAAGATGACCGCAGAAAGACCAATTAAAGTCGCGACATTTCGATTAAATACCGGTAGAGCGTTTAAGAGCATGGGCTATTTACTCAGAATCAAAGATATTCAGATATATGCTTTTGTAGTTTTAAAGATTAATTTTTCGACTCATTCAGATCATGCAATGAATCAGAATGATAGTAAATAATGCAGACTTAAATTTTAGATAAGAACTGTAACTTTCAGCTAAATTTATAGTTTTGTATGACTAAAATTGGCACAACATTTATTTTTTTAAATCGTCGCTTAGCTTTTAAGGAGAACTAAGATCTACAGCTTGGAGGTAAAAAAATCATTTGTTTATGGACGTTTTTTCCTCATAACTCCGCTATTTTATGGCTATCCAAACACCCAAAATGCCGTCTCTGTCAGCCAGTCATCTAGCTCAAATCACCATAATAAAAACGGAGCCTCAGCTCCGTTTTATTGATAACTATTCCATCCACTCAAGCCGAATTTTAATTATTTAAAATCAACCTTGTAGGGATGTAAGTCATATAGATTAATCGTTGGCGTATTAACGCACCACTCGGCTATGCGGCTCAGTGTGATGCACTGTTTTTCCTAATTTCGTACCGGTATAGATCAGGTACAATGCCGACAAACCAACCAGTACATAAACAATTCGAGAAAGCGCAGTCATATCACCAAAGATTGCAGCAACCAAATTAAAGTCGAATGCACCAATTAAACCCCAATTGATGCCACCAATAATTGTTAAAGCATAAGCAATCCAGTCAATCGTATTTAGTCTCATAAGTCTTCTCCTGCTGTTCTTTAAGTTTATTTAAGGATCAGAGAAAGTATGAGAAGCAAAGCGCATTTAATATGTAGCTTTGATGCTAAAAACCGATTTTCTGTGTTGAATTCCTGTCAATTTTTAAGCTGCAAATTTTAACTGGGTGAGTTTTATTTGACTTGTTCGTGATAAATGTGATTGAAATCTTTTTTACTATCGTTGCGCAATCTCTCAAAAGATCTGGCTTCAAATCTATTAAAGCAGTCATAAAAAAAGCCGATCTAAGGATCGGCTTTTCATGCTTCTAAAATTAAGCAGCCTGTGCTTTCGCCATTAATGCTTCAATGTCTTCTACCGTTTTCACGACTTTCGCGGTTAATACCAGCGGGCCATTTGCAGTGGCCACGACATCATCTTCAATCCGGATGCCAATGCCACGCCATTTTGCATCCACAGTTTCATCATCAGGTGCAATATATACACCCGGCTCAACGGTGACCACCATGCCTTCTTCATACGGACGCCATTCACCATCGACCTTATACGCGCCAACATCATGCACATCCATACCAAGCCAGTGACCCGTGCCATGCATGTAGAACTGGCGGAAAGCTTCTTTTTCTATAATGTCGTCGATATCACCTTGCATCAAGCCAAGATCAAGCAGACCTTGCACCAGGATGCGCACAGCAACATTGTGCGGTTCTTTATAGGAGTTGCCAATTTGCACGGCATTGATCGCAGCGATTTGGGCATCCAGTACCACGTTATACAAGGCTTTCTGTTCCGGACTGAATTTACCATTCACTGGAAAGGTACGGGTAATATCTGAAGCATAAAGCTGATATTCAGCCGCGGCATCAATCAACACCAAATCACCATCTTTCAGCGCTTTATCATTTTCTACGTAGTGCAGGATGCAGGCATTTTCACCGCCACCGACAATACTGTTATAGGCCGGAACACCGCCATTCTTGCCGAAAATATAATTCAGCTCGGCTTCGAGTGCATATTCCATCATGCCCGGACGTACTGCTCGCATCGCTTGAGTATGTGCATCTGCCGAAATATCTGAAGCAATTTGCATCAGTTCAATTTCATTGTCATCTTTATGCAGACGCATTTCGTCAATAATACGATCCAGCTGAATCACTTGAGCAGGTGCAGACGTACCACGCCGGCTTTCACCACTTGCAGTCGCAATCCATTTCGCTACACGTGCATCAAAATCCGCGTTGTGGCCAATGCGATAAAATAACTGGTCTTTATTTTGTAATTTTTCCAGAATTCCTTCATCTAGCAGATCAATCGGATAGGCTTCATCTGCATCATAATCCTGCATCGCCCCATCAATCCCTGCACGATAGCCATTCCAGATTTCCATTTCCCGGTTACGTTCCCGGCAGAATAAACTATAGCTATAGCCTTCTTCTTCAGTGTCAAAGGTTTCAATCACAGCCACAGCTTCAGGTTCTGAAAATCCGGTTAAATAGAAGAAACTACTGTCTGCACGGTATTTATAATCTGCATCACGGTTACGCATCGCCACCGGACTGGTCGCGATAATCGCAATACTGCGTAAACCAATTTCCCCTGCGAGAATACTGCGACGTTCCTGAAAATCAGCTTGTGTTAATTTCTTCATTACACCTTACTTCTTGTCAATTCATGCTTTTATTGAAATATTCTCTTGAAAACAGAACATATATTCTAATGAAACAGCAAAATATATGCCTGATTTCAAGCAGTGTGATGACATAGCTAACTATTTAGTTAGCTTGGACGTTTAGGCGAGAAAATTTCGACCACGCTTTGCGCCTCTGTAGCAGAAACCTGAGGCTGCACTTTTTGTGTCAATTGCTGCAAGAGTGGCGTTTCCTCAACCTCCACTTTCTTACGTCCCAAAGACAGGCTCACTGGAATCAGGCGCACAAATTCATACAATTCCTGATAGCTTTCTTCACCTTCGGCATCATCGTCTGAGTCTTCAAATTCAACCGCTGCAACATCTTGTAAATGTTCAATCAGTTCTACTTCGTCCTGACGAATATGACCAGAAGCCAGACCAAAACCTAACACCACGCCTGCGCACCAGTCCGCCAATGCCTGCACACGTTCTGAGAGCACATGCTCATCATCTGGAAGCAAAGGTAAATAATCCAGTTCATCTTCAGACAATGCATGGAAAACATCTTCAGCTTCGCCAGTCAACAGTTCTAATGCTTCGGCATCCAGTTCAGGCACATCCAGTGTTTCTAAAATCTGTAACCATTCTTCACTGCTCGGTGCCTGGGTGACACAAACAATCCCGGTCAGCAAACCATGCAGTTCACTCGGGCTAGAAATTTCCTCAATTGAAGAAAAATTGCGGTGCCATTCGGTCCAACCTGAAATATCGTCTTGCATTCGTTTATCCAATCTCTATACTGCTTATATATTACCTCTGTTTGCAACACTGTGCGACCTCGATATGTTAGAAGAATTACAGCGTCTACAAGTGCAGATTGGCGTGTTAAAAACGCGACTCGCACGGCTTGAAAGTGAGAATTCCAGTTTGCGCGAAGAGCAAGACTCTTCCATGGTGCAACATCAACAGCAAATTGAACAAAAGAACAGCGTGATTGCGCAAAAACAACAAGAAAATGAACACCTGACCGAACAGCTGACAGATTCTCGTGCCCAGTTTCAACTGCTCAATAATGATGCAACTGCACTGGCAGACCGTTATGGCCGTCTGGAAAAAAGCTGTACCGATCTGAAAAACCGTTTTCAGGAAATTCTGGCTGAACGAAATGAACTGCGGGTTTTGAAGGAAAAGATGCTGATCGAGCAGCGTCATGCCCAACAGGAAATTCAGCGCCTCAATCAGGAATCTGAGCGTTTAACCCAGAAAAATGAAAATGCCAAAGCCAAAGTTGAGGCGATTATTCAACGTCTGGCAATTCTCGGTACTGCGCAGGATCATCATGCACAAGAAATCCAACAACTGGCCCATCCGACTGAAGTGACTGAGGAAGCCTCATCATGAGTGAACAAATTGCAATTGATCTCAGAGTATTGGGGCATAGTTTCCGTCTGGCCTCTACTCCTGACAAGCAGGAAGAATTAGAGCGCGCGGCACAGTTATTGAATGATAAATACGATGAATTTCGTCGTAAAGCACCACGCATGGAACCCAGCAAGCTGATTATCATGGTGGCACTTGAGCTGATGCAGGAAGTCTTGAACATGAACAGATCACTGCAACAATATGCGCATTGCGAGCGTTTGTTACAAACCATTTTAGAAGAAGTTGAGGAACTAACAGAATAATCTCATATTCTGTTTAAACTTCGGCCATTTGGCTGAACTGTTTACAGTTCATGAACAGCATAGAGTTGCCACACCGACATTATCGTTTATAATTAACTTATCTCTGAGGTGTTCGCCAGCGGGTCTATATCCCTGCCGATACTTATATCTCCGGATGCGTTCTGCATATTTAGAGTGTATGCCTGCCTTCGTGCAGGAAACCCAGCAAGTATGCGTCGCGTCCACCTTGAACTCATCGGGTTCAGGGTAACGACATGCAGCGGCATCTTCGGAGTACTTAATTTTTTGCTTAAAATATACTTATAATTCTCTTAAAATCCTTTCTAAACTTTCTCTCAGTTTTATATTTCAGTATTTATCTCGGTCATTTCTCAAAGTTCATTTTATTCATACCATTATCTGGTAGGCCTATAAAATGCTTAACAAGAAAATCGCTTTGACTTTCTTTTAAATACACATTGAATTTTCAAGTTATTTGATCTCGATCTAAAATAAACATGGCCCAGATTGCGGCAGGAATCCAGCCTAAAATTGAAATCTGCAGCATGAGACATATTGTTGCTTCAACCGGTTTGTGAATGGTCATAAATAAGGACCAGGGGAAAATAAAGGCAATCATCAACTTCATTTTAAATACCCTCTTGTGTTCGTGTTTGCAATTTTAATATCCAGTTTTTACTGGACTCTGTGTTCGCTCTTTTTAGTGTTATCAAAAAAAATATGCATGCTGTATCATTCTAAAAAACATCTCAAAAGCCTAATTCAGTTAGCTTAAATGCAGCTTAAAAATTATTTTAAATCAGCTTGGCGAACTTATATTTTCAGTTATCGTCTTGACGTTTTTATGAAAAAGACCTTGCTTTCACTCGCGCTGCCCAGCAGCTTTTCACTCGACTGAAACCCCTCATCTTTGGGCTGTTTAGGTGAAAACTGATTGCTACTTGGCAGCCGTATTCAAGGGTGATACCCGCCAAATCACGTCACCGACATCATCAGCCACTAAAATAGCGCCTGCAGAATCTACGGTTACACCAACAGGGCGCCCAAATGCTTTGCCCTGCTCGCTTAAAAATCCGGTTAAGACATCTTGAGGCTGACCGAAAGGCTGGCCATTTTGAAAGGGAACAAAAATCACTTTATAGCCACTATGCGGTTTGCGGTTCCATGAGCCATGCTGGCCAATCAGTGCACCATTTCGATAATGAGGCATTAGATCTGCTGTATAAAAACTTAAGCCCAATGATGCTGTATGATTACCCAAAGCATAGTCTGGTGGAATTGCCCGTGCCACCCGTGCAGGGTTTTGCGGCTTGACCCGTGTATCTACATGTTGGCCATAATAACTATAGGGCCAGCCATAAAAAGCACCGTCTTTAACCGAGGTGAGATAATCTGGAACCAGATCATTGCCGAGCTCATCACGCTCATTGACTACCGTCCAGAGTTTGCCACTCTGTGGTTGCCAGTCCATACCATTCGGATTACGAAGTCCGGTTGCAAAAGGTCGTGCTTGAGTATTGGCCAGGTCAAATTCCATGATCAGTGCCCGACCTTCTTCTTGATCCAAGCCATTTTCAGCTACGTTACTGTTGGAACCTACCGTAATATAGAGTTTGCTGCCCGTAGGATTGGCAATGACATTTTTGGTCCAGTGATGGTTTAAACGACCCGCCGGTAAATCCAGTACTTTGGTG
Organism: Acinetobacter sp. YH01006; assembly: GCF_013420445.1. Classification (NCBI taxonomy): domain Bacteria; kingdom Pseudomonadati; phylum Pseudomonadota; class Gammaproteobacteria; order Moraxellales; family Moraxellaceae; genus Acinetobacter; species Acinetobacter sp. YH01006. Next base: position 107,494 of record NZ_VOYB01000005.1, read on the forward strand.
CCGGTTGCAGTAATTTGAGTAGCACCTGCTTGATAAGGAAAGCGCATCAGGGCATCAGTATTGGCCACATACAACATATTGCCGACCAGTACCATGCCAAATGGAGAGTTGAGATTCTGTAAAAATACAGTTTTTTGTTCAGCGACTCCATCACCATTATTGTCACGAAGCAGACTAATGCGGTTAGCACTCGGATGCGATGAGCCGGCTCGCTGCATTACCCATTTCATGATTTTGCCTTTAATTCCTTTGCTATCATCAGGCTTAGGTGGTGCATCGGTTTCGGCCACCAGCACATCACCATTTGGCAATACATAGATCCAGCGCGGATGCTGCAACCCTTTGGCAAATGCCTGAACTTTTAAACCTGTAGCGGGAGTGGGCATTTTGCCCTCAGGCCAACCTTTGGCAGGTGCAATATTGACTGTAGGCAGCAAGCTGGATTTTGGTTTGGGTAACTGTGGCTGGGAACCATAACTGTCAGCAATTGGCGACTTGAATGGCATAGTACAAGCCGTCATCGCCAGCAGAAGTGCCAAGCCTGCACCAGGCAAAAAAAAGTGAACCGGCTGAATAGGCATTTTTATCTCTTGTTATTTTTTATCGTCATCGAATTACTTTAAAAAACAATTGGAGATGCCACTAGTGGCTTGATGTTTTTTCTGGTTATGAATTGGTTATCAATTTTGAAGTAGATTTGTTTTTTTGTCGTAGCAGCATGATGCACAAGAGCTAAAAGAATTCTGATCAGCCATTCGATTCAGGGATTGTTGTAGTTCATCCAAGCAAAGCTCTGTTTTAAGGTTTCAGATACTGTTCAAAAGAAAAGCCCATTTTTTGATGAGTATTTAAGTTTAGACCAGACTTGGATGATCCTAAATTGGGGGGAATTGATGCACCAGAAAGTGCGATATTTGTCTGCTATGCTTTACATAAATAACCAAAGTAGATGATCCGAACAGTTGAATAGGCTTGCGCTACCAAGCCAGTGAAACGGCTAATCAGATTTTCACAGCTCAACCACGAACTGCCGCTTCGATCACGGCGATGTCAATTTTCTGCATGCTCATCATTGCATCAAAGGCGCGCTTGGCAGCGGCACGGTCAGAACTGGCCAATGCCTGCATGAGTGCGATGGGTATAATTTGCCAGGAAATGCCCCACCTGTCTTTACACCAGCCACACTCGCTTTCCTGCCCCCCATTGCCAACGATTGCATTCCAGTAACGGTCGGTTTCTTGCTGATCCTCCGTCGCGACCTGAAATGAAAAAGCTTCGTTATGCTGAAATGTCGGGCCACCATTCAGCCCCACGCATGCAACACCCAGCACCCTAAATTCGACAGTTAATATATCGCCTTCTTTTCCGGCTGGATAATCTCCGGGTGCACGGTGTACCGCGCCAACCGAGGAATCGGGAAAGGTCTCGGCATAAAACCGTGCAGCAGCTTCAGCATCATTTTCATACCAAAGGCAGATGGTGTTCTTGGCAATCTTCATCATGTTTCATCTCCATTGATCCAGGTCTTACGCGCTCTGCCTAAGTACAATGTTTTTATCTATCGGGTTAAGCAATCAGCTCACCCTTTCTCTATATTTCACCCAAAAACACAATCACCCTGTTTCAGATTTGTAGCTTTATTAATCAAAATATGTTTTATAAACAGCAAAAGGATGATGTAGAAACCAATCACTCAGAGAAAATAAAAAATATGGCATTTTAAGGAGCAAATAACTCAATGCCCTAGCTTGACCAATTTTAATCAAGCTGAAACAGATTAGATTCATGGCAAAATCTGCTGAATTTAAATAATTTTATAGCTCGTCATAGCAGAACGAAGATCACAATTATTTTTTACTTTTCCCGAATTCCCACTTAGACTAGAGCACACTTTTGTTAGATCTGCTTTTGCCTTATGACCATTCAAGAATTAAGACGATACCTGCGTAAAACACGTCGTCATCTTTCTAAATTTGAGCAAAGGCAAGCTGCACAAAAAGTACTAAACCACCTTTTACGCAGTCCACAGTTTATGCATGCCAAGCGTATCGGTATTTACCTGCATGCCTTTGGTGAGATTCATACCCAAGCCATTATTGAAAGCTGCTTTAAACTGGGCAAACAGATCTATCTGCCTGCAATTTGCGACATGAATCAGCAGCTGGTCTGGGTTCGGATTAGCCAGCATCAATATCGTAACAGGCGCTTTGCCTATCATCGTCTGGGAATGCAGGAGCCGATGAGCACCCGTGGCGTGCATGTTTCCAGACTGGATCTATTGATCATGCCACTGCTGGCCTGTGACTATTCAGGTACACGTATTGGTATGGGTGGCGGTTTCTATGATCGCACCTTGGCCTCTGCCCGTGCCCGCCCGTTCCGTCTGGGTCTGGCGCATGATTTTCAGCTGCTGGCACAGCCTTTAAAACGGGAAAAATGGGATCAGCCCCTCGATGCCTTAATTACCCCGACTGTTTTTTTAGCTTTCAAACGCTAATTTTTCAATTTCCCTGTTGTGAACTACTTTAAAATCACATAATTAGTCATTTTTCATACAATTTAATCTTAACGCCCCTTGTATTTTTTAAATTACCCATCACTATTAAAACATGGCAACACCGTTGTCACTCATTAGGAGTGCTCATGTCTGAAATTATTATGAATCAAGAAACCTTAGAGCCTCAGGTTCCAAGTGTACTACCCCTTTTGGCGCTGCGTGATGTGGTGGTTTATCCGCATATGCAAATTGCGCTGTTTGTCGGTCGTGAAAAATCGATCAATGCAGTTGATGTGGCTCGTAACAGTGACAATCTAGTATTTGTAGTTGCGCAAAAAGATTCGCTTACAGAAGAAATTGATCACGACAATTTATATCAATACGGTACTGTCGCGAAGATTGTGCAAGTTGTGAATCACGAAAATGATGAAAACTGTATCAAAGTCCTGATTGAAGGACTGCACCGTGCCAAACTGAAAACCATCATTGACGAAAATGAGTATCTGACAGCAGAACATGAACTCAGCCCAATGACCGTTACGGTGGATGAAGACACTCAAGCCGTGCGCTTGCAAGAATTACGTGCGCTTTTTGCTCAATATGCAGAAGCGAAACTTCGTAATGCGCGTGAACTGATTACCGCAGCCAACAAAATTGAAGACCTGTTACAGTTATTATTCTTCGTGGCGACCCGTGTTCCATTGAATATTGATGTCAAACAAAAATTCCTGGAACATGATGAATTCGAAGCGCATTTAACTGAGCTGATGACTTATCTATTGCAACAGTCTGAAGAACAACAGATTGAGCAAACCCTGCATGATTCTGTTAAACGTCAGATGGAAAAGAACCAGCGCGAATACTTCCTGAATGAAAAAATGAAAGTCATTCAGCGCGAGCTTTCTGATATGAACGGCGGCGCGGAAGATGATGTCGCTGAAATTGAAAAACGTCTTGCTGAAGCAGATTTGCCTGAGCATGTACGTAAAAAAGCAGAAGCTGAATTCCGTAAACTGAAAGCAATGCAGCCTGCTTCAAGTGAAGCTGCTGTGGTACGCAACTATCTGGAAGTGATTCTGGATACACCTTGGAATAAAGCCAGCAAAGTCAGCATTAACCTGAACAAGGCACAGGAAATTCTGGATGCAGACCATTATGGTCTGGACGATGTCAAAGATCGCATTGTCGAATATCTGGCAGTTCAGTCGCGTGTGAAAAAATTGCGTGGTCCGATTCTATGCTTGGTTGGTCCTCCAGGTGTTGGTAAAACTTCACTCGGTGAATCGATCGCCAAAGCAACTGGTCGTGAGTTCGTGCGTATGGCGCTGGGCGGCGTGCGTGACGAAGCTGAAATTCGCGGTCACCGTCGTACCTATATCGGTGCGATGCCAGGTAAAATTGTGCAGTCGTTGACTAAAGTAGGTGTAAAAAACCCGTTGTTCCTGCTCGATGAAATCGACAAGATGGCGCAAGACTACCGTGGCGATCCGGCTTCTGCGATGCTTGAGGTACTTGATCCATCACAGAACAACAAGTTCAGCGATCACTATCTAGATCTTGATCTAGACCTGTCTGAAGTAATGTTTATCTGTACCGCAAACAGCATGAACATTCCTGAGGCCCTGCTAGACCGTATGGAAGTGATTCGTCTTCCGGGGTATACCGAAGAAGAGAAAGTCAATATTGCGGACCGCTACCTTGTTCCTAAAGCCATCAAGAACAATGGTCTACGTGCCAAAGAATTGACCGTGCATGAAGAAGCGATTCGTGACATCGTGCGCCGTTATACCCGTGAAGCCGGTGTACGTAGCCTTGAGCGTGAAGTATCCAAAATTGCACGTAAAGTGGTCAAAGAAGCGGTGAGCAAAAAAGCCAAAAACCTTCAGATTGAAGTGACAGCAGGCAATCTTCCAGATTACTTGGGCGCACATAAATTTGACTATGGTATGGCGGAAGAAGAAGCACAAATCGGCCGTGTCAATGGTCTGGCCTGGACTTCGGTGGGTGGCGAATTGCTGACCATTGAGGTTGCAGCCGTTCCAGGTAAAGGCAAGTTCATTACCACCGGTTCTCTTGGCGATGTCATGAAAGAATCAATTACCGCTGCCATGACTGTGGTACGTACCCGTGCAGATGAGCTTGGCATCGAAGCGTCCCGCTTTGAAGAAACCGATGTGCACGTGCATTTACCGGAAGGTGCGACACCGAAAGATGGTCCATCCGCAGGTTTGGCATTGACCACTGCATTGGTATCTGCATTTACCGGGATTCCGATTCGTCCGGATATCGCGATGACAGGTGAAACCAGTCTGGGTGGTCGTGCATTACGTATTGGCGGTTTGAAAGAGAAACTTCTTGCAGCCCATCGTGGTGGCATCAAGCTGGTCTTCATTCCACAGGAAAACGTACGTGATTTGGCGGAAATTCCTGAAAATGTAAAAGATGGTTTAGAGATTAAAGCCGTGAAATCGATTGATGAGATCTTACCGCTGGCCCTCATCTCTTTGCCAAAAGCCTTGGTGAAAGCCCCGATTGTAAAAACCAAAGAAGAAGCGAAAGCAGCCCGTCATTAAGATGAGCTGATTTGCCAAAACCCTGCTCCGGCAGGGTTTTTTATTGTGTAAAGAAATTGATTAAGGTTGCAAGGCCATCGCTACCAGCCCATCAATCACATAGGTCATCTTTTTCAGATCCAGTTTATCCAAGGTGTCCAGCTCAGTATTATAATAAGGGTTACGATAATGCGCCGTATCGGTAATTAACATGGTCGAATAATTGAATTTGGCATAATTCAGATAACCAGAAAAATTCATATCCTGAGCAAAAGTTGGACTAATAAAACGTTGACATTCCAGACGGTTAAGACTTTGCATGGCAGTACAATAATCTCCGGTCATTCCGGTCGAGGCCAAATGACCAATCGCGGCAATAAAGTTCCCATGATCTGGATAAATCCATTTCAACCCCACCGGATAAGTCTGCACCAGATTTTCATCAAAATAGCCAATTGAATCCAGAATCACCACACCTTTCAGCTTCTGCTTTTTTTTCTTGAGCGACTTGGCATGAATATAGCTGCCCATATGTTCTGTCTTGAAAAAAGGCGGCTCTTCCAAGGTATAAAAAGCAAATTCGATCTCATGTTTGAGCTTGGATTTTTGCAAGGCCAATAATCTTGCGGTTTCCAGTAAACCTGCCACTCCCGAGGCATTATTGTCAGCACCATATCGATCACTAAAGACATCATAATGCGTGCCCATGACCATTTTGGTTTTGGCCTGAGCATTTAAATGGCAAATGACATTTCGATAGCTTAGGCTATTAACTACATAGACCTGAAACTGACAGGGAATGCCAAAACGCTGCATCTGTCCTTTAATCCATGCAGACACTCGATTCAGTTCTTTAACATTCTTGTAATTTCGAAATTCATCGACACTCATGATCTGGCTGAAAAATAATTCCAGATGAGAAATTTGAGCGCGTGTGTTGGTATTGGCAGCACTGAAACTTGAGCCGATTAGACCGATGACCAACAGCAGCCAAGTACAACATCCTTTTATGATGACCTTAGTCCGCATTTATTATTATCCATTCCTTTATCAAGCGGAGACTTGAACTCAGGACATTAAAGCAGCACTAAATCCTTCATTTCAATTTCAATTTGTTTCCCGACTCAACTTCGTGTTGTTTGATCGTTATAATGAAGTATCCAATTATTGATCTGTCTGTATGAAAATCCGTATCCTGACCATTGGTCAAAAAATGCCAGCATGGGTGCTGACTGGTTTTGAAGACTATTTCAAGCGTATTCAGCCCTTTGTACAGACCCAGATTATTGAACTGCCCATGGCCAAGCGCGGCAAAAATGATTCTGAAGCGGATATCCTGAAATATCGAAATATTGAGGGTGACAGCATTTTAAATGCACTCAAGCAGAACGAAATCCTGATCGCGCTAGAAGTGGGTGGACGTGAGTTCAGTACCGAAAAACTGGCTGAAACCATGAAAGGCTGGATGCTGGAAGGCAATGATGTGGTACTGGCGATTGGCGGGCCAGATGGTCATTCGGAAGCAGTACGTAAAGCTGCTGCATGGCATTGGTCCCTCTCTAAGCTCACACTCCCCCATCCCATGGTTCGGGTGATGCTGATTGAACAACTGTACCGTGCAATGACCATTAACCATAATCATCCCTACCATCGTGCAGGTTAATGACGTTGCTGAAGCGTTCTTTTTATGCAACGTTTTGTTGAATAATTCCCCCTGCTTTTTTCGTTATTTTTAATGCATTATTGAGACATCTTCTAGATGTGGTTTGACTTATGAACTTACAAACGTTGCCCGGCTTATTTATTTCTCATGGCTCTCCTATGCTGGCGCTGAATCCTGAGCAAGTGGGTCCTGCCTTGCATCGTTTAAGCGAAAACCTGCCACGCCCGGAAGCGATTATTATCATGTCAGCGCACTGGGAAAGTGAGGCACTGGAAGTCAGTAGCGGTATTCGACCAGAGACCTGGCATGATTTCCGTGGTTTTCCGCCAGAGCTGTATCAATTACGCTATCCTGCACCAGGAAATCCTGAACTGGCCGAGCAGATCTTGGGTTTGCTGGCCAATGCCGGTTTTGCTGCACATGCCAATAGTACTCGTCCACGTGATCATGGCGTATGGATGCCGCTGCTGCATATGTATCCGGATGCGGATATTCCAGTGGTTGAAATTTCCTTGCCCATGTCGATGAGTGCCGATGAAATCTATAAAATTGGTCAAAGTCTGGCACCGCTACGTGAGCAGCAAATCCTGCTGATTGGTTCAGGCAGTATCACGCATAACCTACGTGAACTGTCTTGGGATGGAACGGCGGCTGATGTACCGGTATGGGCATCAGATTTCCGCAATTTTGTCGTTCATAAACTGGCCCATAGCGATTATGATGCGATACTGGACTGGTCCAATATTCCACACATGGCGCGTAATCATCCAACACTGGAGCATTTTGCCCCGATCTTCTTTGCGATGGGGACCGGAAGCCGCTTTAGTCTGGTGCATAGCAGTTTTAGCATGGGTTCTCTCGGCATGGATGTCTACCGCTTCGATTAATCTTGATTGAAAACTCAAAATTTTAACTTTTAAATTTGGATACATTTTGCAACCAAAATCTGCGATATGTATCCATATCTTTTAGAAATGCATCCGTTATCATTTCAATTCTTTGTTCTTTATTATAAATCCATGAAATTAAAATTTATTGTACTGGCATTATTACCTTTAACTTTTGCAGCCTGTCAGTCGGGTGATATCCAGCAGGCTGGAGATCGTACAGTGGCTACCCTACAACAAAAAAGTGCAAATCAGCTTCTTTCTGCCTACCACTGGCAACTAGATCGCGGGCTGGAACGGCCAATCGTGCTCAGTTTCGATGCTCAAGGCCGCCTGAGTGCCGTGACGGGCTGTAATGGACTCAGTACAAACTGGTCAGTGAAAGATAATATTATCAGCACCAGCGAAGTCATAGGAACCGAAATGGCCTGCGATACCGCACTGATGCAACAGGAACGCTTTGTCAGCCAGCTTTTACAAAAACGTGCAATTCCTTTTGCGCTCAATACCACGAACCTTGACCAGCCGACCCTAACGCTTTCCGCTGCCGATGGTCAAAAATATGAATTTACCGGGAAAATGACTCCGGAAACCAGATATCAGGGGCAAGCTGAAACAATTTTTCTGGAAATTTCCCCAGATACAAAATCATGTACCGGTGTGGCTCAGCAAAGCTGCTTGCAAGTTAAACAGGTTAAATATGATCAAAACGGTCTGAAGACCCAGGTCGATAAGGACTGGACATTATTCTATGACCAGATTGAAGGTTTTCAGCATTCACCGAATGAACGCCAGATTATTCGGCTAAAACGTTTTGAAATTAAGAACCCTGCGGCAGATCAATCTAAATATGCTTATATTTATGACATGGCAGTCGAGCGCGAAGCCGTGAAAGGTTCATTATAAAATATCTATCCATAAAAAAACCGAGGCTATGGCCTCGGTTTTTTTAAAGCGACACTCAATCAGACTTAGAATACGCCTTGAGCAAGCATTGCATCAGCCACTTTTACGAAGCCTGCAATATTGGCACCGTCTACATAGTTCACAGTACCGTCTTCTTTGGTACCGAATTTTACGCAGTTACGGTGAATTTCTTTCATGATCGCATGTAAACGCTCATCAACTTCCTCAAAGGTCCAGCCTAAACGCAATGCATTTTGCGACATTTCCAGACCAGAAGTGGCAACACCACCTGCATTTGATGCTTTACCTGGCGCATAAAGCGTTTTCGCTTCAATGAATTTCTCTACAGCAGCCAAGGTTGAAGGCATGTTTGCACCTTCAGCGACACAGATCACGCCATTTGCGAGAAGCTTTTCAGCATCCTCCGCATCCAGTTCGTTTTGAGTCGCGCATGGCAGTGCGATATCACATGGAATACCCCAAGGACGTTGTCCTTCCAGATATTCAAAACCATGTTTAGAGGCAAATTCTGAAATACGACCCCGTTTTACGTTTTTAAGTTCCATCACTTCAGCAAGCAATGCTTCAGTGAAACCGTCTTTGACGTGAACCGTACCCGCAGAGTCAGAAAGTGAAACCACTTTCGCGCCCAGATACAACGCTTTGTCAGCAGCATATTGCGCAACGTTACCAGAACCTGAAATTGCGACAACTTTGTCTTTGAAGCTTTCGCCACGAGACTTGAGCATTTCCTCAGCGAAATACACAGTACCGTAACCCGTTGCTTCCGGACGCGCCAATGAACCACCGAAGGTTAAACCTTTACCGGTGAATACACATGCAGTGTCGTTACTTAATTTTTTCATCATGCCGGCCATATAGCCCACTTCACGACCGCCCACACCAATATCACCTGCAGGGATATCTGTGTTCGCACCCAGGTGACGATATAGCTCGATCATTAAAGCTTGGCAGAAACGCATGATTTCGCCTTCTGATTTGCCTTTAGGGTCAAAATCAGAACCGCCTTTACCACCACCCATAGGAAGTGTGGTTAAAGCATTTTTAAATGTTTGCTCAAAGCCTAAGAATTTTAGGATTGAAAGATTCACGGAAGGGTGGAAACGCATACCACCTTTAAATGGACCGATCGCTGAGTTGTATTGTACGCGGAACGCACGGTTTACCTGAGTTTGACCTTGGTCATCTACCCAAGAAACTCGGAACTGGATCGCACGTTCTGGCTCAACTAGACGTTCTAGCAAACCATGTGCTGCGTATTGTGGATTCTTTTGAATGAATGGCCACAAACTGGTCATCACTTCTTCGACAGCTTGAAGAAATTCTGGTTGGTGTGCATCACGTGATTTTACGTAATCTAGGAACTCATTAAGTGTGTTGTATTTCAACGCTTAATCCTCAGCAGAAAATGGATCAAAATTGGTCAAATTTACAATCAATGTTAAATTTTGGCGCAAAATATTAAATATCTTTTGTAACTAATCTACAATACTTTTTTTGAAAATACTTTAAAATTAATTTGATAACAAATATTTATATTGATTATGAATATTTTTTCTATGTCAGGAAATGCCAATTGAATCAAGGCTTAGATTCAGATTTATGCCTAGTAATAAGGCATAACTTGACCCTTAATTGCGCACGACTTAGGAGTTTAAAAATATGTTAAAATGCATAACTCGACATATTTTGTTTCACTTACTGCAAAGCTCAGCATGAGCAGCTCTGGTTATTCATGAATTCGCCAATTTCTCTGGTCCAATCGATTGATGCTTTACTCCCTCAAACCCAATGTGGACTCTGTGGTCATCGTGACGGATGTTTACCTTATGCCCAGTCGATTGCTGAGGGTGAAAATGCCAATAAATGTGTGCCAGGCGGACAGCCTGTTGCCGATGCTTTGGCTGCATTATTAAATCGTCCTGAACTTAGGGCTGAAAAAAGTGTCTGGCCAGTTCAAGCCGATGGTCGCCCGCAGCGCATCAAAGCCGTAATTCGTGAAGATGAATGTATTGGCTGTACCAAATGTATTAGCGCCTGCCCGGTCGATGCGATTATTGGCGCCGGCAAACTTATGCATACAATTCTGACCGATCTGTGTACTGGCTGCGAACTGTGCATTCCACCGTGTCCGGTTGACTGTATCGATCTGGTCGAAGACCCACAGCCTTTGCCGACTGAAGCACAGCGTATTGCTGAGCAGGACGATTTACGTCAGCGCTATTATGCGCATATCCAGCGTGAAGAAAAACGCCGTACTGACCGCAAGGGCCCAGTCGTCCGTGCAGAAATCAATACCGCCCTGTTTGCCCAGTTCTCTGCTTTAAATGAGCAGCTTCCTGTGATTGAAGTTGTGAATAAGCCGGCGAATACTCCGATTACGCTAGATTCTAAAACCACGATTGAACTGGCAAAACTACGCACCCAAATTAAAAAGCTGGAAAAACAGCTTTCGGTTCGTGAAGATGCCAGCAAACGCCTGCAACTGACAGAATTAGCTGAAAAATTACAGACCTTACAGGGATAAGTACATGACCACTGCGAGCACAAAACCTGTAAAAAACATGACCAAAAAACAGATTCAGACCTTTTTTGAACGCCTGCGTGAACAGCGCCCCAATCCGAAAACCGAGCTGAATTATGCCAATCCCTTTGAATTACTGGTCGCCGTGACTCTGTCTGCCCAAGCCACCGATGTCAGCGTGAATAAGGCCACGGACAAACTGTTTCCAGTCGCCAATACACCGGAAACGATTTATGCGCTTGGTGTGGATGGCTTGAAGGAATATATCAAGACCATTGGTTTATATAACTCAAAAGCAGTCAACGTAATTAAAGCCTGTGAGATGCTGATTCAGAAGCACAACAGCGTGGTACCGGATAATCGTGCGGATCTGGAAGCCTTGCCGGGTGTGGGACGGAAAACGGCCAATGTGGTGCTGAATACTGCCTTTGGTCAACCGACCATGGCGGTGGATACACATATTTTCCGGGTTGGTAACCGTACCGGATTGGCTACAGGTAAAAATGTGCTTGAAGTTGAGCATCGACTGGTCAAAGTGATTCCGAAAGAATTTATCATTGATTCTCATCACTGGCTGATTTTACATGGCCGTTATTGCTGTATTGCCCGTAAACCGAAATGTCATGAATGTGTGGTCGCCGATGTGTGTAACTGGCCTGATCGTTTTGAATTTGGTGCAGCGCGCGCAATTGCAGTGAAGAATATCGCTATTTCTGAATAGAATTGCAGAACTAAACTAAGACCGAAAAAAAGGTGATCAATACCTCACCTTTTCTACAATTTTCAACATACCGCTTTTATTTAAAACTGGACTCAGCTTCCACTAAAGCATGCCGAATTATTTATTCTGATCGTGTTCAGCCTGTTCCTGTTCTTTTTTGCGCTGTTCAAGCTCCGCCTGCAATTTCGGGTGCAACTGGCGTTGTGGATGCTTGGCTGCATTTTCTGCACGTTCTTCCTGACGTACTTTATTCAGTATTTTAAAACTCATATAGAACAGACCCACCAACACTGCCAGAAATATAATCATTAACACCAACACGCCAAATTTCATAGCCACAGCACCTGTTCAAATACGCAATAAAAAAGAGCCCTAATATGACTTAGGGCTCTTCGATTGTCAAAATCATCGTTAGCCGATTATTTTGCTTGATCCAGAATCGCGAAAAGCTCAGTCTGAACCTGATCGATTGGACGCAGACCGTTTAACTTGTTGTAAGTCGGTGCATTTTCACCTGATGCTGCACGGCCTTGGTAGAAGCCCACCAGTTGCTCAGTTTCAGTATGGTAAGAACCTAAACGTTTACGAATTGTCGCTTCCAGATCATCTGGACGCTGAACCAGATCTTCACCCGTTTCGTCATCTTTACCTTCCACTTTTGGCGGGTTGTAAACGATGTGATACACACGGCCAGATGCCGGGTGCTGACGACGGCCAGAAAGACGTTGTACGATCTCTTCATCTGGAACATCGATTTCAATCACGTGATCGATGTTGATACCTTCGTTTTCTAAAGCTTCTGCTTGAGGAATGGTACGCGGGAAACCATCAAAAATACAGCCATTTACACAATCAGGTTGCGCAATACGCTCTTTGACCAGACCAATGATCAACTCATCAGAAACCAAACCGCCATTGTCCATGACACTTTTAGCTTGTAGACCTAATTCAGTTCCTTCACGAATTGCAGCACGGAGCATATCACCGGTTGAAATTTGTGGGATATTGTAGCGCTTACAGATCAACTGAGCTTGTGTACCTTTACCTGCTCCAGGTGGTCCGAGTAAGATAATGCGCATATATAAACATCCTCATTTAAACAATATGTATGACGCCACGACCACAATCGCCCGATTGTGTCCCCCGGCATCTCATTATAAGAAAGCCACAAACAAATGGATTAAACCCGCGACAAAACCGGTTACCCCACCCAATAAAATCAGAATCCATTCATCTTCCTGAAATGCAGGACGTAAAAGATTCTGAAACTCCTTCGGAGTCAACTCGCGTATGCGGTCTCTAAACATTTGATAGATTTTCTGTGCACGGCTCGCATTAAATGCTGGGTCGCATACAGGCACCATCGTAATTTCAATCGAGCGATCGATCAAGTCCGTCTTGAGTTTTGCATACTCTTTTGGCCCTAAAGACAGCTGTAAAGAGGTCCGAACCAGGGGTGTTTCCATAATTTCATTAATATGACGTTTGACAATGCGGCGGGTTTTGTCTTTTTTCCCACCATACATCATCTCGGTCATGATCGATTTTAACGTAATCAGATCTTCTGTGACTACACTTGCGAAAACATCAGAGACTTCATCCTGACGTTTCATAAATGCGCCTTGTATGTTATAGGTGCCAATACGCGGAATGACAGGTTTAATCCATGGAAACTTGCGACTTGTGGTACGGCTAAAGAATTGCGGGTACTTTACCGGATGCGGATAGAGCGGGTTGAATACCATCCAGATCGCAATCCAGTTAGTCAAAAAGCCCCAGATGGCAGCCCAGAACGGGACAGTCCAGTGCCACGGCACCACGAACCAGACAATCATCTGGAAAATACCAAAGAACATGCCGATGAGTGCACTGATATGCCAAATAAAATTGATTTCTTTTTGGCCCACTTTCAGGAACATGCGCACCATTAACCGACGGTCACCTTCCATCTGGCTGACCACCATTTCACGCATATCGACAAGTGACTCGACGTTCATGGTCAGCTCGGTCACCAATTCACGCAAAATTGCCGGCATTTGTTTTTGTGCCTGTGCATAAATTCTGCGTTTGATGGCAAAAGGCAGGTTTTCCCAAAGGACTGCATTACGATCCATCATCACTTCATCAATCAGATGTTCCAGTTCGAAACCGACCTGTTCACCAATGATCCGTGCCATATCATCTGGATCCATCGCCTCTAAAAATTCGCGAATAGAACCCAATTTAGACAAAGTGTTATCGGTAATAATGCCTGAAATACGGCCAGCTTTGCGTGGCACGATCCCCTGCCAGCCGACAGGTACAGGACCGAGATGGACACCCCAAAAATTGATCGGATAAAACACCATTTTCAGTGCCATCCAGACGTGAGCCCATGTTACAAATGCGGTCACCGGAATAATGCTGAGCACGGCCCAAAAATCCGGGCGATTCACAAAGGTTTGCCACAATTCGTTGACGTACTCAAGCATGCATAAGTTCCATATTTAATTTTTTGTTCACAGAATACACATATTTATAAGGTCAAATATTTTGTCTATAAACCGATACTTAAAGTATAGGAAAATTGTAGTCGCGGTTCAGTTTCGGCCACCACACGACCATTTCGATCTTCAAATTTCTCTCCGGCACCAATGCCGACACTAAAACTGCTGATTCGCTCTGAACTCAACAAAACATAGGCCAAATCAATTCCAGCACCTAAGCGAGCCTTGTATTCATTGTCGACGCGTTTGCTTTCAATATGACCCGCATAGCCTCCGACATAATACCCATTTTTATCTTTGCCGGTCAGATGCGCAGGATAACGAAAGCCTACTTGCCCCCCTATCGTTCGATCATCATCCAGAAAAACCCCACCTTTCACATAAGCAATCCCATAAGGATTAACCCATTCAGTATTTAAATGTACCAGCTTCCGGGTAAAACCAGCCCCAACATTAAAGGCTTTTGCCTGAGTCGCTTCTACTTTATCTGCAGTATTATTGATTTGATCATGTGCATAGGCCCCGTTCGCCCACAATGCAAACGCCAACAAAGGGTAAACCTTGTTCATTCCTTCACCATCTTCCTTAATTCTAGTTTTTGGTATAGTCCTATTTTTATTCGATTTTACTGTATCAGAATTATCACAACTCTTATATACAGCACTTTACAATTTTCATGTCTGCAAAGTCAAAGCTTAAAGGAACTGATCGTAATGGCAGTTTTTCATTATCAAATCAAGTCCAGTTGCGTTAGAATATTCCACTTTGATTCTTTCCTCCTTTCCTCAGGTCTCAAGTCGATCGCGTATGAAGCAGCACTTTCCTTTAAAAAATGCACAACAAGAAAAGCGCATCTATCGTAGTCGAGTATGGATTTCTGTTGGAATCGTCATCTTTTTTATGCTGCTGCTGGTCAGCCGCTATGCTTATTTACAACTCTTTAATTTCGAGACCTTCAGTACCGCTTCTGACCAAAACCGGATTCGTCTGCAACCTCTGCCTCCAGCGCGCGGTTATATTTATGACCGTAACGGCGTATTGCTGGCCGATAACTACCCGGTTTTTACCGCAACTTTAAGCCGCGCCGATGTGCAGGATATTGACCAGACTTTGGAACGTCTGAAGCCTATTCTGGAGCTGACCGAAGAAGATATTGAACGCTTCCAAAGCCGGATCAAAACAGCACGTAGAACCGAACGGGTTTCGATCAAGCTCAACCTGAATGAAAATGATATTGCCCGTTTTAGCGAGGTCAAATATCAGTTTCCGGGCGTGAATATTGAAACCCAGATGACCCGCTATTATCCGCATGGCGACCTGTTTGCCCATGTGATTGGTTATGTGGGCCGGATTAATGACAAAGAACTCAAAGCCATTGACAAGGATCTGTATGCCGGGACCAACCTGATCGGGAAAATTGGGGTAGAAAAATCCTATGAAGAACTTCTGCATGGGGTGCCAGGAAATGAATCGGTAGAAGCGGATGCTTTTGGTAATGTGCTACGGCATTTGGGCCGTAAGGATCCGGTGCGCGGTAATGATCTGTTCTTGTCACTGGATTATGGTTTGCAGGTGGTGGCTTCAGAGCAACTGGCTGGACGCCGTGGTGCGATTGTGGCGATGAATCCGAAAACTGGGGAAATTCTGGCGCTGGTTTCCAGCCCAAGTTTCAATCCAAATCTGTTTGTGACCGGTATCAGTCATAAAGATTATAGTGATCTGCGTGATAATCTGGATCAACCTTTATACAACCGCGCCGTGCAAGGGGTTTATCCTCCTGGTTCAACCATTAAACCGATGTTTGCATTGGGCGGCCTGCATTATGGTCTGGTGGACTGGGATACCACTATTTCTGATCCGGGCTATTTCAGTCTGCCGGGCGATAGTCACCGCTTCCGTGACCATAAAAAATCCGGGCATGGCGCAGTCAACATGCACAAAGCTCAGGTCGTTTCTTGTGATACTTATTTCTATGTCATGTCCTACCGCATGGGCATTGAGAAAATGAACACCTGGATGCGTCAGTTTGGTTTTGGTGAAAAAACCGGCGTGGATTTACCAAGTGAAAGCTCAGGACTGTACCCGAACCCGGAATGGAAGATGCGTACCCGTAACGCCAAATGGTTACGAGGTGAAACTATTTCGGTGAGTATCGGTCAGGGGGCTTTCACTTCAACGCCGTTACAACTGGCCATGGCAACGGCCATTACCGCCAACCATGGCAATAAAGTCATTCCGCATGTGTTACGTGAAAGTCGCGGTGCCAAAACGTTCAAGGTACATAATGGTACCCACGGCAAAATCGATTTTAATGGTCAGGAAGAAGACTGGATCAAGATGCGTGATGCCATGGTCGACGTGATTCAATCTGGTACAGGCCGAGGCATCAAAAGTGGCTTACAATATTCCATTGCAGGTAAAACTGGTACAGCTCAGGTGAAGAGTATTGCTCAAGGCAAGCGTTATAATGAATCCTTATTGACCGACCGTCAGCTGGATCATGGCCTGTTTGTCGGTTTTGCACCTGCTGAAAATCCTGAAATTGCGATTGCGGTCATTCTGGAAAATGGTCGTGGCGGTAGTGCAGCCACTGTGCTGGCTCGTCCGATTTTTGATTATTGGTTGCTGCATAAAGATAAGAAGCCGGTACGCCCGCAAGGTCATCAGCTAAGTGGTGGTCTGATGACAGCCGGAATCAAGCCTGCTGAATTGCCAAGTGGTGCAGGCATGTTGAGTCAAGATGCAGCAACTGTAGCTCCAGCCAATATTCAGCCACCAGATCCTGCCACCAATCCATCTGCAAATGCAGCTGATCCAGCTGTAGCACCTCCTGCTCCCACACCGGTAGAACGAGACTAAAATGAAAAACCAACTTCGAATTATTGGGGGTGACTGGAAACGTCGTCAACTACCTTTTGCCAGTATTGAGGGTTTACGCCCGACGCCTGATCGAGTACGCGAAACCCTGTTTAACTGGCTTATGTGGGACGTACAAAATGCACAGGTTTTGGACATTTGTGCAGGATCTGGTGCCTTGGCTTTTGAAGCCTTATCGCGTGGTGCGGCCTCAGTCGTCATGATTGAACCAGATCGTACTCAGGCACAATTCCTGACCCAGAATCTTGAACTATTACAAGTCACCAAAGCACGCGCCCAATTGAAAATAGCAACGGCGCAGCAAGCTTTAACCAGCCTGCAAACACAATTTGATCTGGTTTTTCTCGATCCACCGTATAACCTGAACTTATGGGAAGAGCTGGCATTACAGGCGGATCATCTGGTGAAAAATAATGCTTATATTTATGTGGAAGCAGACCGTGATCTACAGTTGCTTAAATTACCAGTGTCATGGCGACTCATTAAAAATACCAAAGCCGGTACAGTGCGTGCAGGGCTTTATCAAAAAAGTGTTTCTTAAATAAAGTCACAATTAAGACCCATTAAAAAAAGGATTCCGCGGTGGAATCCTTTTTTGTCAATAATAGTCAAACTGAAAGACGCGAGAAGTATTTTAGTCACGATCACGGCGCCAATCACGGTTGTCACCTCTGTCACGCTTCCAATCCCGATGATCTCTATGCTCCCGATTTTTCCAGTCACGATCCTTGTGGTCTCGATCATAATGTCCGTTGCGATCCCGGTGATCACGAGAACCATCATCCCATGGATCAACCACACAACCAGTTAATGACACTGCCAATACAGAAAGTAAAATCGCTTTTTTAATCATGTCCCTAATCTCTTTACTGCACCCTATCAGTATCAGGCGAGTTCATAGAGACTAAACGAACTCATTGTTGCTCTGTTGTAGTGATTTATGCATTTTTATGCAGGAATAAAAAACTCATTCCTTATTTTCGTTTTAATATTTTACGCACATTTGAACTTTAATTTGCATAAATACAGCTAACTAAAAGCTTGGCTTTTGCCCTGATCTTTAGAATACTGCTGCCTTTCCTTCTGACCTGACCTTTATGACCTGGCTGTTATTTATTCTTGGTGCAATGGTCGCTGGTTTCGTACAGGGGCTGACCGGTTTTGCCTTTGCCCTGATTGCCATGTCATTCTGGGTCTGGGTATTGGCTCCGCAACTGGCAGCGCCCTTGCTGGTATTTGCTTCTATCTGGAGTCATTTAATTTCACTGACGCAGGAACAGAAGCCCCCAATATTATCTAAACAGTGGCTACTGCCTTATTTAGTGGCTGGTCTGATTGGCGTACCGCTCGGCACTTACCTGCTGCACATCATCCAAGCTGATACATTTAAATTGGTTTTGGGCATTTTCCTGGTGCTCTGGTCTCCGCTGATGCTGCTCAATCCACAAATCAAAACCATTCAGCGCTCGGGAAAAATAGCCGACAGTAGTATCGGATTGATGGGTGGAATATTAGGTGGACTCGGTGGTTTCTGCGGAGCTGTCCCTTCAGCATGGGTGATGTTGAAACAACTCCCGAAAGCCCAGCAACGCTATATCTTGAGGCATTTTAATTTTGCAGTTCAGGTCTTCGCACTCGGTACCTATCTATGGCAAGGTATGATCGATCAAAGTCATTTACCCTATATGGCAGTGTTAATAGTTTTTGTCAGTATTCCGGCCATTTTAGGGGCAAAACTCTTTTATAAAATTTCTGAACTGCTGTTTAAACGTATTATTTTGAGTTTGCTGTTCAGCGCCGGCTGTTTTCTTATAGCGTCCCAATTCATTTAAGCCCAATCTCATGCAGAGTTGATTTACTTTGCCCCAAGCTTGAATCCGCTGACATAACTGCTATGTTAGGGCCAATATTTCGTAATATAGATCATCATTATGCAGATTCGTGATCAGATTGTTCTCGTTACCGGCGGAGCACGTGGCTTGGGTTTGGCGATTACTCAAGCCCTATTGGCAGAAGGTGCTCGCGTCGTCGTCAATTATCATAGCAGTCAGCAAACCGCCGAACAGCTTGCGCAGCAGTATCCCGAGCAGGTCTTTATTTATCAGGCCGATGTCACTCAGGCTGATCAGGTACGGACTTTATTTGCTGCGGCAAAAAAGCATTTCGGGGAAGCGATTCATGCGGTCGTCAATAATGCGCTGATTCAGTTTGAATTTAATGGGAATGATCGTCCTAAGGTTGAAGATTTAACTTGGGAGACCATGTCGCGTCAATTCAGTGGTGCAGTACAGGCCGCCCTCAATACCACGCAAGCCGCACTGGACGATATGAAGCACACGGGTTTTGGCAGGATCATCAATATCGGCACAAACTTAGTGCAAAATCCGGTGGTTCCTTATCATGACTATACCGCAGCAAAAGCGGCTTTACTGGCCTTTACCCGCACTACGGCGCAGGATTTGGGACAATATGGTATTAATGTCAATATGCTCTCTGGCGGCCTGTTACAAACCACAGATGCCAGTAAAGCCACACCAGACTTTGTTTTTGATCTAATTGCTCAATCAACTCCTTTACGCCGCGTGATTACACCAGAAGAGTTTGCTGCTGCAATCCTGATGTTTTTATCGCCTTATTCACGTGCCGTGACCGGACAAAACCTGATTGTGGATGGCGGCTTGGTTAAAGGCTAACTGACCAGAGAATAGACCGGGATTTTTAGATTCTATTGTTCTATTTTTTGACCATCTGGTAGATTAAAAAGGTTTTGTGACCGGATTTTACTTCTACAATACGGTGTTCCCATAAAACCTTTTGTCTATTTTCTATGAAATTTATCACGACATTGCTCAGTACCCTATTGCTGGCAGGTTGTATGTCTAGCGATCTGAAAAAATCGGAACAGCTGCTGCAAAATTTCCAGTGCTCCCAGATCGAGATGTCACAGATGTCGCATACCAGCATGACCGATTATTATCAGCATTCGCTCTATAGCACAAAATCCAAGGCCGAAGCGTATATCGAGCATTATCACCAAGGTGAAAAATTATTTGATATTCCGTTATCGGAAGTTGTGCAACAGCAATATGAGCTGTATAAAAGTGCCTGTCAAAGCCTCGGTGGAATTTTACCCGCTTCTGAAAACTAAGTAGTATTTGTCTGATATTCTTAATTCTTAGGCAATAAAAAAGCAGGGAAAATACCCTGCTCTTTTTACAACGCAATTTTAATTCTGATAATAACGCTGATCGACACTGAAACATTCAGGGAATTTTGGCTGAATATCTGCATAAAATGCCATGATTTCCCCCATATCTTTTTCATAATCCCCTGTCGGATAAACAATTTTACCTACACCAGTTTTTTTCTTAGCATAGTCCATATAAGCCAAAGCAATCGGTACACCCGCATTGATCGCAACATGATAAAAACCGGTTTTCCACTGTTCCTGTTTGGCACGCGTTGCTTCTGGTGTGACCAGCATGACCAGTTTGGGATGGGTCTTAAATAAATCCGTCATCACCTGTACCATGCTCGGACGCGGTTCACCCGGCTGCTTAGGTCGACGGTCAATCCCGATTCCGCCCATCGCCCGTACAAAAGGCCCCAATGGAAATTTCATATAACTGTCTTTAATGGTTAAGCGAACATTCACACCTAACGCTTTCAAAGCCAGACGCGCATAGAGTGCATCCCAGTTACTGGTATGAGGAGCAGCAATCATGACACATTGCTCTAAATCTAGTGGCCAGTGATTATCAATTTCCCAACCCATCATGTTCAGACTTTGTTCTGCTAACTTCTCAAACACCTTATGCACCAGTTCTATTCAAATCTGCGCAGATTCTAGCAATCTAAGCAAATATAGATAGTGCAAATTGCACAACAAATAACCAATTAATCTATATTTGTATAATTAGATTTTTCAAATAAAAAATGAATTAAACACTTATACATTTCAACTTAATTTACCCATCAAGCAGCACTCAGGTTTGACTACCTCGCTCCATCAACGATGATTGTGAAATAAATTCAAGAGCTTATTCACTAAAATGCTCCTACCCTCCTCATTTTGGGATATGGCAAAACATCACGTCTTTTTATACTTCCCTGACATTATAATTTCAGCAAGATTCTGATGAAAAAGACTTTAATTTGTCTTGCTTTAACGGGGTTAATCACGGCATGTGGCGGTTCGGACAATGATTAAGCCATATGAAAATATTCTTCGACAGCACTCAATTAAAAATTTCGGAAGCCCAAAATCCAGATGAAAGTGCAATTTTTACGAAAATTACCCTTCATAATTCGGGAATTATAGGTGCCTGGAGCTCAGGTTCGGGTAAACAATTATTCGTTTTCAAGGCAAATCATACATATACGCTAGTTGATGCTATCGGGCATGATCAAGTCGAAGCTGGAGACACATCTTGTAGTGGAGCGGGAATCGAATATGGTAACTACCAGATCCGAGATAGTAAATTATTTGTAGATTGTTCAGATCATTGATACCAACGGTTGTACAGGTCTTTCCGAGACTCATGCACATTTAGGTTTGTTAGGTACAATTGATGCTATTACCCTCACATTGACGGGAAGTGGCGAAGGTGGTTTTACACTCTCTCGACTCAACTAAAATAAAATCAACTCAGATAATCCCATCAGAAGATGGCGTTATCTTAATCAATATGTTCAAACTGAATCGTACATCCCATTAATAAGTGCATCAGCTCAATTTGTGAGGTGCAGTTGGTCTTTTCATAAATATTTTTAAAATAGGTGCGAACTGAACTTAGGGTAATACCACATTGCTCTGCAATATCTTCCAGCTTATAGCCATTAATTAACAATTCACATAAATCAAACTCTCGCTTTGACAGATGGTAGCACTGCTGTAGATAAGCTCTGGACAGTGAGTAATGCTGGTTCTTGTCGGTCATAAATAATGCAATCTGGTGCTGATCCGCTTGTAAAAGCTGCATATTTCTTAATTTTTTAAACGGCACGATTGTGAGCATTAATTGAGACCCTGTACTATCACTCAGTGCCAAGACTCCACCGACCTCAGCCTGAACCGTTGTAGCATCCAGTAAAGCACTTTCTAACAACTGATCAAGACGTGCCTGCTGAGAAGGATGGGTTTTTAGATGATTATGTCTATCCAGATCCAGACATGAACTTTGCTGAATCATCTGCTGTGCAACAGGATTGGAATAGCTTAAACACAAGTTTTGATCAAGCAGCACAATCCCTGTTTTTAAACCCTCCAATAGCGTATACAAGTTTAAATTATCTTGTTGAATCAAGCTGATTTGTCGGTGAATTTGTAAAGCCCGGCGTAAATGAATACTGATTCGTCGGAGAAAATCCAGCTCTGCCTGTTCAAAAGGCTGCACCTCAGGCGCACGATGGATACCGAGTACGGCCCAGCGATAATGACCTTGATCGAGCAACACGCCTGCCAGATAGCAGACACCTGTTGGCTTTAAACATTTTTCATAAAATACATAATGATCCGTACCGGGCCGCTCTGCATAATGCTGACAATTCTGATTTAGCGCATCCCCCATCTCAATATCATTCCATAAGGGCATATGGAGCTTCATATCAATCACTCTGATACGCTCATCCTGATAGGCAGCCAAACTTTCATTCGGGATATTATACGTGTGAACAAAATCATAGCCTGGATTAAGCTGATCCAGACCGGTAAAGATTGCACTCTTACTTTTAGTGTAGCTCACGATATCTTCGATCACCTCCAGCCACAAAGCTGGCAATAATGCAGCATCATAAATTTTTGCAATAAGATTATTTTCTTGTTCTAATTTCATTGCTGCCTCATTTTTTATAGTTCTTTCTTAATCATAGCGCCAAGCAGCCCTTGGTGAAACGACATAAAATACCTTTAATATTTTATGAAAATCCCTGAAGTCTATTGATTGATGAATAACTTTGATCTGATTCACCTAATGAATCAAACTTTAACAAGATTGCTCTATTTATCTATACAGACTGCTTTTTAATGTAATTAGCTAACAAATAAATCCATAGGATCAAAACAATGAAGAAATTTATATTCACCGCTGCGATGGCAGTCGCTATTTCATCAACGTTGACAGCATGTTCAAAACAGAATGACAATGAGCCAATGAATCATAATGCACCATCCAGCCCAGCGATGACGGAGCAAAATAACCCCGGTACCAATCTGACTCGGGCTGATAGCGCAGAGACCTCATTAGATTGGGCAGGTGAATATGAAGGTGTATTTCCTTGTGCCGACTGTGAAGGCATTAAAGTCGAGTTACAGCTTAATTCAGATAAGACTTATGAACTGAGTGAAGAATATTTAGGGAAAGCTAATAATAATGAATTTGAACTCAAAGGCAGTTTTAGTTTTGATCCTCAGGATCCATCACTCATCACATTAGATAACAAAGCTGAAAACCGTAAATTCTTTGTTGGCGAAAATTTTATCGAAGCACGTGATGTTGAATCAGGTAAAAAAATTGAGAGTAATTTAAATTACAAATTAGTTAAAAAGTCTTCATCATAATTTTGTAAAGACATAAAAAACCCCCGCATATTGCGGGGATTTTTTTATAGCTCAGTATAAGGAGTAATTACTTACCGCCAAATACGTATGATACACCTACACGGCCACCAACTTCGTTACCGCCAGCGAAACCAAGAGCAGCACTTACAGAAGTACGGCCATCAGCAAACACGCTTGCAACACCTAGAGCACCAGCAGACTCACCTTCATAGTGACCTACACCGCCAAATACAGCGAATTGACCAGCACCGATGTTAGGAATTTGTTGTTGAGCAGCTAATGCAATTGCCACACCACGGTAAGCAGTTTTTTCTACGTCATCAACACGTGAATTCAACTGATCTACACGGCTATTTAATTGACCAGCTGTAGTGTTGAATTGAGTCAAACGAGAATCAACTTCAGTAATTTTGGCATCGATTGCTTTATTAGCATCAGCAACTGCAGTATCAACAGTAGAAGTAATGCTTTGGCCATTTACAAGGAAACCAGCAGCATCGATTGTACCAGTAGTTTTGATACCATCTGCTGTAATAGTGGTTTTAGCATCTGTGGTACCATTTGCATCGGTTGTAGATTTTTTAACTTCTAAACCATACACATTACCGCCTTCTGAATCAGTAGCGATAATACCAGTTTCTACACTTTGAGACTTAGTTGTAGTTGGACCATTTGTACCAACCTGGAAATCTGTACCTGCTGGAATTACACCTGCAGATGCATTGGTATCACTACCACCCACTAAAATTTGACCAGCATTGTCAAAAGATTGTACCGATTCACCGTAAACAGTTTTGGTAGCACCTACAAATGCTGTTGAATTAATTTGGTTTGTAACACCACCAAATAAGCCTGAAGCTGCGCCAGCACCTACTAATGTAAGGTTTTCGATTGAGTCGGCAGTTGTTTCAGTAAGTTTCTTATCAGCAGAAACTGAATAATATTTACCATTAAACTCAATAATTTGTGCATCACGAACACCAGCTTCACTAATTGTACCATAAGCTTTTAGCGGTGTAGTATCTACAGCTGTGCCACCAACAATTTGCTGTGATGTCAAAGTACCTGTTTCATAATTAATAGAAACATCACCATTCAAATTTTCTGGGTTAACTTTAATTAATGTTAAACCATGTGCATTAAGTGCAGTCTCAGCAACAGTAGTTGTACCATTTGCAGCAACAAGCACCTCTGTTGAAACTAGACCAAGGTTGTTACCATTCGAACCGTCAAAAGCACCTACAGAAAGATTTTGGAATTTACCATTGCCAACAATAGAGCTATCTGCTTCTTGCAATAAACCATCAATCGGTTGCTCATCACCTTCGATTTCGCTGGTTACGTTACCAGAAAATTGAACTTCATCGCCTATTACAGTTGTATTAGAAGATAATGAATATTCCCAAGTATGAGCTTCACCTGCAATTACTTCTGTAAGTTGAGGTTGTTCAGGACCACCGACAATAGTTTCAGTACCTACTAAACCACCACGTACAAACGTATAACCTTCTGCCTTAATAGTTGCAACTGACTGATTTGCTAATTCATTAAATTTATAGTCAGTAGTAGAACCATCAATTAAGTCACGTGTATAAACTTTGTTACCAATTGCATATACATAAGTTGGCTCTGTCGCACCTTCTTCAGTGAATGCATACTGATCGACAACTTGCTCACCTTTTTTTGGCTCAGCCGCATTCGCCATTGTGAATGAAGCTAAAGTTAAAGCAGCTGCTAAAAGAGTCTTTTGAAATTTCATGTAAATTTCCTTCAATTTTTATAAAAAGACTGGTCTACCCTAGGATTGATGTAAACCAGCAAAACTGAGTTGAATGTCTGGTTGTTCTGGAGACTGCCATCCACTACCTGCCGCTGCTAGAGCGGACCTGAGGCAATAATATACAAAACGAAACAAAGATATCAATCAATATTTGATTTATTTTTAAATTTAAAATTGATTTTAAGGGTGAAAATAATATGAAATTAACTTAAGATTTTGTTTTAAATAGCAATTTAAGAAATAAAAAATGATAAAGTAACCTTGATTAATTAACAGATTGATTACCTGATATTTGTATTAAGCTAAACTAAACATAAAATATAGAAACAAATAATAATTACAAATAATTACAACAAGATAGGCTAAAAAACTTTGTTACAATTGAAATATGAGTCGAGTTTTCTTAAAATTATGCTCTTAAAATCATTGTAGTATTTTTAAATACATTTTTAAGATAAAACTTATAAAGTGTATGATGAGATAGAAAGAGAGAACTTAATTTATGAGCAATCAACAAGAAAAAAAATTATTTGCTGAACGATTGAAACAAGCTTTACTGGATGCTGCACACCCTATTAGCCCTACTTTTTTATCTAGGGAATTCAATCACCGTTATGACGGCAGCCCAATTTCAGTACAATCTGCAAATAACTGGTTATTAGGTAAGGCCATCCCTAGCCAAGATAAACTTTCTATTTTAGCAATCTGGCTAAATGTATCTAATCAATGGCTAAGATTTGGAGACCAGGATATTAGTCCGAGTGCTCAGATTTCAGAACATGATATTGGAGATCTAGACTATTATCTGAAGTTTCGCGCTTTAAAAAATCATCATAAAGATATCATTAAAAAGTTGATTGATGAGTTAAATCAATTGTAATTTTTATGCGTGAAATAAGCTAAAATTTTTTTATGCTCATGCTCATACCTCTGTAAACGATCTTCATATTCCTTTAATTTTCGGTATAAAGACTTTAATTCACATTTACTAATCAATACCAGTTCAGAATGATCCTCTGAACTTTTCCCCTCATTATTTATAACTGTACTGTTCATATAGCCGCACATCAATTATATTTTGATTAAATCATAAATCAAAAATTTATATATTCCAAGATCAAATGTTACAAAAATAAACATTAATCAATTTTTTAATAAAAAATGATACCCTGTTTGCATTTTTTAATCTAGATCAAACTTATGTCTCAAATTTTACTCTATTTTTTATTGAAATCGTACTTTTTTATCAAGAAATAAAAAAAATCCCTACCTGAGGTAGGGATTTTTCAAGATCAAATGATCAACATGAATTACATCATGCCGCCCATTCCACCCATGCCGCCCATATCAGGCATTGCAGGTTTGTCTTCCGGGATATCAGTGATCATACATTCAGTTGTCAGCATTAAAGCAGCCACAGAAGCAGCATGCTCAAGTGCAGAACGCGTTACTTTTGCCGGGTCAAGAATACCCATTTCAAGCATATCGCCATAAACACCAGTTGCAGCGTTATAGCCGAAGTTGCCTTCGCCATTTTTCACAGCGTTGATTACGACTGAAGGTTCATCACCTGCATTCGATACGATTTGACGAAGTGGTGCTTCGATTGCACGACGAAGGATGTTGATACCTACATTTTGGTCATCATTCGCGCCAGTTACGTTATCCAATACTTT
This sequence comes from Acinetobacter sp. YH01006, assembly GCF_013420445.1. Taxonomy (NCBI): domain Bacteria; kingdom Pseudomonadati; phylum Pseudomonadota; class Gammaproteobacteria; order Moraxellales; family Moraxellaceae; genus Acinetobacter; species Acinetobacter sp. YH01006. The sequence goes on from NZ_VOYB01000005.1 coordinate 134,643, forward strand.
CGCTGCACGTACAAGTGCAACACCACCACCTGCAACCACACCTTCTTCAACCGCAGCACGCGTTGCATGAAGGGCATCATCTACACGGTCTTTCTTCTCTTTCATTTCAACTTCAGTCGCAGCACCGATTTTGATCACTGCAACACCGCCTGCCAATTTAGCAACACGTTCTTGAAGTTTTTCTTTGTCATATTCAGACGTAGATTCTTCAATTTGCGCACGGATTTGCTGAACACGTTCAGAAATTTGACCTGCATTACCCGCACCATCCACAATCACTGTGTTTTCTTTAGATACAGTCACTTTATGTGCAGTACCTAAATGTTCAAGTGCAGTTTGATCTAGCTGCATGCCAATTTCTTCAGAAATCACCGTACCGCCAGTCAAGATCGCAATGTCTTGCAGCATCGCTTTACGACGATCACCAAAACCAGGTGCTTTAACTGCACATACTTTGATGATGCCGCGCATGTTGTTGACAACCAAAGTTGCCAACGCTTCGCCTTCAACATCTTCAGCGATGATCAAAAGCGGTTTACCTGTTTTCGCAACAGCTTCAAGTACAGTGATCAATTCACGAATGTTGCTGATTTTTTTGTCAACCAGAAGAATGAACGGATTTTCAAGCTCCGCAGTTAACGTGTCTTGCTTGTTTGCGAAGTATGGCGAGATGTAACCGCGGTCAAACTGCATACCCTCTACCACATCTAGAGAATCTTCAAAGCCTGAACCTTCTTCTACAGTGATGACGCCTTCTTTGCCCACTTTTTCCATTGCTTGCGCAATCAGTTTACCTACAGTGGTGTCAGAGTTTGCAGAGATCGAACCGACTTGTTCAATCGCTTTAGAATCAGACGCAGGTTGAGCAGTTGCTTTAATTTCAGCAACCAAAGATTTAACAGCGATATCGATACCGCGTTTCAAGTCCATTGGGTTCATACCCGCTGTAACGGACTTGATGCCTTCGTTCAAAATTGCTTGAGCCAATACAGTTGCAGTGGTTGTACCGTCACCTGCGATGTCATTGGTTTTTGAAGAAACTTCTCGAACCAGCTGAGCACCCATATTTTCGAATTTATCTTTTAGGGTGATTTCTTTGGCAACCGTTACACCATCTTTGGTGATGTGTGGCGCACCGAAAGAACGGTCGATCACAACGTTACGGCCTTTAGGACCTAGTGTTACTTTCACTGCATCTGCAAGGATATTCACACCAGCAATCATTTTGCTGCGCGCTGAATCACCAAATTTTACGTCTTTAGCTGACATTTTTGACTCCAAATACTTTTAATATCTTTTAAATTCTGATGAACATAAGACGACTTTAAACGGAAATTAAGCAAATACCGCTAAAATGTCAGATTCTTTCATAATAAGAAGTTCTTCGCCGTCAACTTTCACAGTTGTACCCGCATACGTACCGAACAATACTTTATCGCCAACTTTTACATCTAGCGCACGTACACCATTGTCAGTGATTTGACCATTACCTACAGCAATGATTTCACCTTGAGCTGGTTTTTCTGCAGCAGAACCAGGAAGTAAAATACCGCCAGCTGTTTTAGTTTCTTCTTCAACACGACGAATAACAACGCGGTCATGTAATGGACGAATGTTGCTCATATTTAACTCCATCAGACTAAGTCTTTTTTAGGTCACTGATGACGACTTAATTATTCCATGGGTCATCATCAAAAATTTTTGATGTCACTTTTATGGAGATGGAATAAAACGCTTCAAGGGCAAAAATGAAAAAAAATTGCTTTTTTTTAACGAATACTGATTTTTCGTCTATTTATTCAACATATCAGGCTTTAACAGAAAGGACTGGGTCACATCATCGAATAAATACTGGGAAATTTTTCCTGATGCATCAATCAGATTAAAACTATTTGGCTCTTTTTTATGTAGCCGATGCGAGGCTGAAGTACCTGCATGTACATCATAAACAGGATGATCTGCCCCCAACTCAAAGATCAGGTTCAAATCATAAACCGCAGGTTGATGCAGATGTCCATGCAAGACTGCAAACAGGCCATGTGCTGCCCAAGCCTCTAAAGCAATTTTGGCCATCAATGGACTATCCTTAAAACCGCGCTTATTTTGAAAAGGCACATAGAACGGTTGATGGCTGACAATAATTTTTAATTTGGAAGAAGGCGCTTGGCCTAATTTCCGATCAATACGCTGAATCTGCTCAAGCGATAAATGCCCTTTGGTGTGATAGCGGCGCCGGATTGAGTTCACCCCCACCAGATAAAAGTTGTCTGTTTCAAGTGTGGGTTCAAGTTCACCAAAAAAAAGCTGATAACGGGTAAATGGATTAAACAGCCGATTCCACAAATGATAGAGCGGAATATCATGATTACCCGGAATTACCAGATAAGGGGTATCAAGCTGATCTAAAAACCGTTTACAGGCCAAAAACTGACTTAAACGTGCGCGTTGGGTCAGATCACCACTGACGACGACCGCTTCCAGAGGATGAGTCTGACAGAACTGTCGAATTGCCTCTAAACACTCGGGTTTTTCTGTCCCAAAATGCAGATCAGACAGATGCAGGATCATGCGGCACCCTTACACTCAGGCTGTTTTTTAAAACAGAAATATTGAGGGGCGGCGCCATTTCTACGATTTCGCCATCAATCGCCACCATCAATTTCTTGGATCTAGATTCGATACGGACTTGATCGGCTGCAAAACTGTAAACATCCGAAGCCTGATCAATCTTGCCACGAACCAACTGATACACAAGCTTAAATAAAGTTAGCTTATCACTTTTAGAAACCACTACTCCTGCGACTTTACCCTGCTCTGCTGCTTTGGCAATCTGCATTTTCATATCTGCCAGTTGCAAGGGATTGTTGCCAAAAAAGATCAGGGGTGTTTTTACCGGATATTTCTTGTGATCTACCCAGATTTCCAGTTTCAGTTCCTTACGGTCGCGAATCAGCACATCCAGTGCGGAAGTATAGGCATGTAACGGCAATCGACCAAACAGGCGGTTATAATCTTCACGTTTTTTGATAAATAAGGGATACAAGCCCAAACTGGCATTATTCAGATAAATATCCTGATTAATTTGGGCTACATTGATACGTTTAGATTGTCCCGTGGCAATCACTTTAGCGGCTTCAATTAAATCCAGGGGAATATCTAATAATCTGGCTACATAATTAAAAGTACCCAAGGGTAAAATTCCAACAGAAATTTGCGTATTCAATAAATGTTTGGCGACTGTATTTAAAGTACCATCCCCACCTGCTGCCACCACGATACCTGCTTCATCCGACGCTAAATGTCGTGTCAACACCTCAGCCATAACGTGATCAAATTGCTGTGAATCATTGATTTCATAAGCTTTAGTCTGATAACCTTGCGCTGAAAATATTTCAGTCAATTGTTCATAGATCCCTTCTGGCCCTTGTATGCGAAAACCAGCATTATGATTATAAATAAGCGATAAGGGTTTAGATTGATTAGACATTTTTCGCACAACTTTATGAAGCCTATTGGCATTTTGTCCAATTCATAGACAATTAACAGTAGCTTTATGTAAAATTCAAATGGCAACCATTTATTTAATCAATAACGAATATGAGACGTGCTATAAAATTAATAAATTGATTTTATTAATAATTTTTAAAATAAATACCACCCATAATTAAAATAAATAACCAAGGTAATTCAAATATTTAGTTTTATCTTATTGTTTTCATTATATTTACAAATAAAATAGCATTATATGCCAAAAGAAATCTAGTGCTTCTTTGGTCTTATTTTTTTTATCATTTTATGCTTTAATACAGCCACTTTTTTTCATATATCATCCGGGCAACATTTTTATTGCTCGGATTGTACTTTGTACATCCTTTTTGTACACATTTGAGATAGGCCTCACCATGACCCAAGTGAACGCACCAGAATTCGTTCGTCACCCTAAGCTTATTGCTTGGGTGGAAGAGATTGCTAAATTAACAAAACCAGCAAAAATTGAATGGTGTGACGGTAGCGCAGAAGAATATCAACGTTATATCGACTTGATGATCGCTAACGGCACAATGCAAGCACTGAATCAAGAAACTCATCCTGGTTCTTATCTTGCGAATTCTGATCCTTCTGACGTTGCTCGTGTTGAAGGTCGTACTTACATTTGCTCTGAAAACAAAGAAGACGCTGGCGCAACCAACAACTGGGAAGCACCTGCTGAAATGCGCGCTCGCCTCAACGGTTTGTTTGATGGTTCTATGAAAGGTCGTACTTTGTACGTTGTGCCTTTCTCTATGGGTCCTTTAGGTTCTCATATTGCACATATCGGTATCGAATTAACAGATTCTCCTTACGTTGCTGTAAGCATGTCTAAAATGGCTCGCATGGGTAAAGCTGTTTATGACGTTCTAGGTACTGATGGCGAATACGTTCCATGTGTACATACTGTGGGCGCTCCGCTAGAACAAGGCGAAAAAGACGTTGCATGGCCTTGCAACCCTGAAAAATACATCGTGCATTATCCAGAAACTCGTGAGATCTGGTCTTACGGTTCTGGTTACGGCGGTAACGCATTGCTTGGTAAAAAATGCCTGGCTTTACGTATTGCATCATTTATGGGTCGTCAACAAGGCTGGTTAGCTGAACACATGCTGATCCTTGGCGTAACGAATCCACAAGGTGAAAAACACTACATCGCAGCTGCATTCCCGTCTGCATGTGGTAAAACAAACTTCGCGATGTTGATTCCACCAGCGGGCTACGAAGGCTGGAAAATTGAAACTGTAGGTGACGATATTGCTTGGATCAAACCAGGTGAAGATGGTCGCTTATATGCCATCAACCCTGAAGCTGGTTTCTTCGGTGTAGCGCCTGGTACAAATACCAAGACCAACCCGAACTGTATGGCAACATTAACTAAAGATGTGATCTATACCAACGTTGCTGTAACTGACAACGGCGAAGTATGGTGGGAAGGTCTTTCTAAAGAAGTACCTGCTAACCTGACCAACTGGAAAGGTCAACCTCACACTGGCGAAGAAAAAGCTGCGCATCCAAATGCTCGCTTCACTGTTGCTGCTGGTCAATGCCCTTCGATTGACGCTGACTGGGAAAATCCAGCAGGTGTTCCAATTTCTGCGTTCATCTTCGGTGGTCGCCGCGCGGACACAGTGCCTCTAATTTCAGAAGCATTTGACTGGGTTGATGGTGTTTACAAAGCTGCAACCATGGGCTCTGAAACCACCGCTGCTGCTGTTGGTCAACAAGGTATTGTTCGTCGTGACCCGTTCGCAATGCTTCCTTTCGCTGGCTACAACATGGCGGATTACTTCACGCACTGGTTAGAAATGGGCGAGCAAGTTGCTGAGAAAGCTGAAGCTGCTGGCAACAAACTTCCTGGGATCTATAACGTGAACTGGTTCCGTCGTGACGCTGAAGGCAACTTCGTATGGCCTGGTTTCGGTCAAAACATGCGCGTTCTTGAGTGGATCATTGACCGCTGTGAAGGTCGTGCAACTGCTGTTGACACACCAATTGGCCGCGTTCCAACTTATGAACAGTTGAACTGGACTGGTTCTGACTTTACTAAAGAACAATTTGACCTTGTGACTGCTCAAGATAAAGATCAATGGATCAAAGAACTTGAAAGCCACACTGAATTGTTCGACAAACTTGGTGGTCGTTTGCCAGAAGCGTTAAAACAACGTCAAGCAGAATTAATTGCTGCGGTTAAATCTGCTTAATTGCTGATTTGATTCAAAAAAGGTCGCGTAAGCGGCCTTTTTTATTAAATGGATAAACAATTGACCACAATTGACCAGAGCAGCAGTTGAAGCAAACTATGGCATAATTAGCGCAAGACTTTAGGAACTATAAAGATGAAAAGAACAACAGTCATTTTAGCTCTGGCTGCAAGCAGCTTCATGTTGAGTGCGTGTCAGACTGCACCACATCAGTTCAACGGAAAAAGTGGCTATGAAATTCTGGAACGTTCAGGCAATACAGCAACCTTGAGCTATACGCTTTCAGGACGGCCTAATCAGGATGAAAGAAGATTACAGGCAGCCTGTCAACAGACTTTGGGCGGTTCAAAAACCTATAATATTCAGATTTTAAGCACTAATGAAATTTCTAATCCACTTGCGGAGCAGGAACAATATGGCCGCCAATTAGGTAATAGCCGCACGCAAATCAGCTTAAGCAATACCCCAGATCTATATAATAGCGAGAATCTCGGTGCACGCGAAGCCTTAGACGCCCGCCCAACCACGATGCGTGTCATTCGTTATACTTGTTCTTAATATCCGATATATTCAAAGCAACACAATAAAAAGGGCTTATTGCCCTTTTTATTTTTCAAATTCAAAGTGTTTTATAAAAATTGACATTACGAAATTCTGGTGATTCATCCAGGTCTGGCCAGGTCGTCGCGCTACGTTCATCCAGCTTTATATACTTTGGATGACTAAAATTTTTGACTCGACTGTCTGCTACCCATACTTCAGGTGCGAATTTTAAAAATTCATCCAGGAAGAAACGGTTGCATTGATCATAGAGCACATCTGCGGCTAACAGAATATCTAGCTGCTCTGCCTTATACAGATCATCCAAATATTCAAGCTCGACACTATTCAGCTCTGCATTGGCACGACATGCATCCAGACTGATCTGGTCGATATCACAGCAAATCACCCGTTTTGCGCCTGCCATTTTCGCTGCGATCGCCACTACACCCGAACCCGCACCAAAATCCAGTACCACCTTGTCTTTGACATGCTGTGGTTCAGCCAATAGCCATTGAGCCATAGACAAGCCAGACGCCCAACAAAAGATCCAATACGGCGTATCATTCCAGATACGACGAATCACTTCATCATCGAGTTTATCTGTTGGAAATACCGGTGGAATGAGCCATAAAGAAATAGGCGTATCGGGAAGCTGCTGCGCCTGTAATTCACAATGTGGAATCACATCATGTAAGGCTTTTAGCAGATGCTGAGGGGCTTTAGGCAATTGAAAGGTACAGCTCATTGGGTTTTCTTTTAATTTATATCTATATATTCAAAAAATCCCCCCCAACCCCTCTTTAGGAAAGAGGGGAACTTCCATCTAAAAATTGATGATTAGCTTTCCTTCTTTGAAAAAGGAGGGTCAGGGAGGATTTAATTAACCAAGCGCTTTTTCAGCAGCTTCTACCGTTTGACGAATCAAAGTGGTGATGGTCATTGGCCCTACACCACCCGGAACCGGAGTATAAGCAGACGCAATGTCCTCAATGCCTTGCAACTGGATATCACCTACCCCACCGCCATCCCGTGGATGGAAACCAGCATCAACAACCACCGCGCCTGATTTGATCCAGTCTTTTTGAATCAGTTCAGCTTTACCTACTGCACCGACAATAATGTCAGCTTGCTTAACAAAGCTTGCAAGATCTTGAGTACGTGAATGGCAAATGGTTACGGTTGCATTCGCTTCTAGCAGCATCGCAGCCATTGGTTTACCCAAAATTGCAGAACGACCTACAACCACCGCATGTTTACCAGCGATTTCGATGTTGTTTTCTTTCAAAATGGTCATAATCCCAGCAGGCGTCGCTGAACCATAGGCTGCTTCGCCCATTGCCATACGACCGTAGCCCAGACAAGTCACACCATCTACGTCTTTTTCAAGCGAAATTGCATCAAAACAGGCACGTTCATCAATTTGAGCCGGAACCGGGTGTTGAAGCAGAATCCCGTGCACATCTGGATTGGCATTTAACTTTTCAATTTCAGCCAATAATTCTTCAGTGGTGGTTTCTTTAGGAAGTTCCACTTTGAGTGAATCCATACCAACACGGCGGCAGGCATTACCTTTCATGCGAACATAAGTTGCAGATGCGCCATCGTCACCTACCAAAATCGTCGCAAGAATTGGAGTACGACCTGATTTTGCTTTCAGCGCTTCTACGCGAGTAAACAAGTCAGCTTCAATTTGCTTCGCCAATGCACGACCGTCTAGAACTAATGCCACGGCACTTCTCCCAAGTGTTGATATGAATCAATTTTGCACATTCTACATGAATAATTTAAATATTTTCCGCCAGATGATGTTTTTATGCGCATACAGATGAATACACTATTGTTTTTTTTTCTGAGCTTGATAATATACGCATCAACAAGACGCGGCGGGGTGGCAGAGTGGTCATGCAGCGGACTGCAACTCCGTGGACGCCGGTTCGATTCCGACCTCCGCCTCCATCTTGTTAAAGCCCGAGTGGTGAAATCGGTAGACACAGGGGATTTAAAATCCCCCGCCCACAAAGCGTGCCAGTTCGAGTCTGGCCTCGGGCACCATTCTTCTACTATAGAAAGATGGTGCAAATAAAGAACCCAGCGAAAGCTGGTTTTTTTATGCCTGTAATTTAGTAAATCAAAAAAATAAGTAAATTAAATTTCCATTTAAAGCATGATCATTAATTAAGCTACCCTGCTCTACTTTCTCAATATCATCCAGCAGTGCGCAAATATCCCTGCAAATCCTGTTCCAGTTTCTGCTGAAAATGAATCGGCTCAATAATTTTCACATAAGGCAACCAGTAACGCACCAAAGGCAATAACTGCATTTCGTGACGGATCTGGCAACTGATGAACAACTCTCCAGCCTCGGTTTCCTGCTCGATCTGCTGTTCTGGAAATAAATGGCGTTCTTTAAAAAATACCGCAACTTCAGGTTGCACCTTGATTAAAACCTGCTGTTTTTGCCGCCCAAACCAGATGCTGTCTTCATCTGCCAACATTTTCAGCACTTCAGGATCATGCTCAAAGCTCTCCTCCTCAGAAACCAGGTTGAGCTGTTGCAACTGGCTCAAGCGATAGGTGCGCAGCTTGTCGTGATCTACCCCCGCCAGATACCAGATGCCATGATGGTGAATCAAACGATAAGGCTGAATGATCCGCAATTGATCGGCATAAAGTAATTCAATCTGCTGACGTTTATAGATTGCACCTGCCAGCAGCTTGAAATGCTCGGCAAACTGTTTGGCATCTTCAAAATGATAGCCTTTGGCAGAAAAAACCAGATTGGCGCGATCATCCAGCAATTCACGTAAAAAGGACATATCTAGTGCGGGATACAGCTCACTGATCCCGGAAAGCTGGGCAAAGGTCTGAATATCCTGCAACTTGAACCGCCCCAAATAAGAGGGATCCAGATAATATCGTTTCTGTTGATCTTGGCGTAAAGGCAGATAAGAGTTTAATCGGTCAAAATCACGTTCAATGGTGCGGCTACTGACCTGAAATTCTGCAGCTAGCTCTGCAGCCCGGAGTTGATATCCGACATTTAATTTGGTCAAAATTCTGGCTAAACGCTCTGCAAGACGCTCATGTGTTGAAGCTGGGCGCTTCATAAATCCCCACTTAATACATTCACATGTACTTATTTATCGCTAGATACTTAATGATTATACTAAATACCAATAAGTGAATCATATTAGGATAAAGTCTAAGATATTCTTTTACCTCAGATCTTGACCCTTTATTCATCCCAAAAATACAAGACCTTATTTGGATTTTCTGGATGCTTTCTTGCTTAAAGGACGATTCTGGAGCGTTAATCTTTCCATATAACGCTCCAGATGCAGCATCGCTCGATACATTTTATGTAACTCTGCCCAACTCATGCTTCCGCGAATAATCATTTTATGAATACGATGCAATGCTTTTAAACTATGTTTTGAACTATATACTATTGGAATAATTTTCATCTTATTTTCCCTCTCACATTCATGTGAATGTTGAACCAATTAGTCGGAATTATCGATAGATGCAATTTACGTGGCATTCTTGACAGGTTGTGTCGAACAGTTAACATTTTTTAATTTTTATTCAAAATTTTATATATTTATTTGTAATAAGATTTTACTCAAAATTAAAAAAGCCAGTAAAATTACTGGCTTTTTTAAATCATTTATCTCGTATTAAATAATTTCAACCACAACTTTACCCACATGTTCTCCCGTATCCATTGCGGCATGGGCATCTTGAATTTGATCAAACTTAAACGTTTTATAGATCATCGGCAAACATTCGCCTTTTGCCCATAATGGTGCAATCTGCTCTTTCAGACCTTGTGCAATTTCCGCTTTTTCAGCGGTGCTTCGTGCTCGCATGGTCGAACCGGTAATGGTCAGACGTTTCATCATGATAGGACCTAAATTAACCTCTTTGGCTTTACGACCGCCCAAAAAGGCGATATACACCAGACGTCCATCACGACGCAGCAAACTCAGGTTCCGCTCTAAATATGGCCCACCCACCATATCCAGAATGACATCGACCCCGCCATTGTCAGTTGCTTCATTAATCACTTGCTCAAAGTCTTGCGTTTTATAGTTAATCGCATAAGTTAACTCTGAAATAGCTGCAACCTTGTCATCCGTACCGACAGTCGCAAAGCTTTTGATTCCGAGTGCTTTACATAACATTAAAGCAGTAGTGCCAATGCCGCTGCTCCCGCCATGAATCAGCACGGTTTCGCCTGCTTTGGCCTGCCCCATCTGGAACACATTGGCCCACACGGTAAAAAAGGTTTCAGGAATGGCTGCCGCCTGTGTAAAGCTTACACCTTCCGGAATATTCAAGGTCTGGCTTTCTGGTACGACACAATATTCTGCATAACCGCCACCATTGGTCAGGCCACAGACTTTATCACCAACTTTAAACTGGCTTACCTCAGTACCGACTGCAATCACTTCACCCGCGACTTCAAGACCCGGGACTGGTGTTACGCCTTTCGGCATTGGATACAAACCTTGACGTTGCAAAATATCTGGACGGTTAATTCCGAAAGCATGAACTTTCACCAGAACTTCATCTGCTTTAGGTTCAGGTACAGTCACCGTTTCATAAGCGAGTTTATCGACACCACCTGGTTCTGTAATAATGACTTGCTGCATGGTTTGTTGCGACATGATTTCTTTCCCTAATCTATGCATTTCATATATCTTGGACTTATTTGAACATAGTTAGCATGAGGAATGAAGCTACATCGGACTTATGTATAATCGGGGGACTATTCAGGAAATTGATAATAGGCCAACCATGACCCAAGTGATCGAATATAACGAAAACAATTACAGTGATTTTGAGTGGTTTGAAGGTTTTGCCGTGATTCGCTTTTATGCAGACTGGTGCAAGCCCTGTGTTCAGAATTTTCCGATCTTTGCCGAACTGGCGACATACTATGCTGAGGTAAATCCTGAAGTTAAATTTGGCAAGATCAATGTGGATCAGTCTCCGATTTTAACCTTGCGCTATAATGCCTATGGTTTGCCTTCTACGCTTATTTTTAGAAATGGAGAAATTATTAAAAGGATTGCAGGCGTGAAAAGTTTAACCGAAATGAAAGCAATTCTGGCCTTAGTCCTCAATGATTCTTATGAATAATTACCCATGTGAAGCCAAATCTAACAAAAATATTTCTTTTAGCTCACTATCTAAATACGGAGCCTTTAATTAACTACGCCCTTTATATTCCTTTACCATTCGATCACTCACATCTTCCGGATAACACAGCGGCGCATATCCGCCTGCACGATTATAAGCACTACGCTTACCACAACGACTACCATTACTTGCAGTATTGTAAGGACACGGACAATTTCCCGGATAATTCTCAATCGACTGCTGGATTATTTTTTGCTTGATTGCTTCAACGCTTTGGCTGCTCTGTTTGGCTTCAGCTCCAAAAGCCACACACAAGCCAGCCAGCAATATTAATTTTTTCATATATTCCCCAAATCTAGGGAGTATTGTATTAATTGACTAGGGCGTGTCCTCATTTGAAGAATTGGTTTTAAATATTTAAAATCCTCCTTTAAGCTCTCTTCATTTCTAGATTTCTCAATGGCACGTACTCTTCTCACTGATGATATTTGGCAGCAAATTCAAGATACTATGCGATTACATGGGTGTTACTGTTCAAAAAACAGTAGAAATATCATGGAAGCCATCTTGTGGAAACTACGTACCGGTGCGACCTGGCGTGATATTCCTCAAGAGTTTTGTCCTTGGCAAACTGCTTACAATCGCTTTAATCGCTGGGCAAGTAAGGGATTATGGGATAAATTTTTTTTAAGTTACGAGGCATTCTGGATCAAGAATGGGTATTCATTGATGGAAGCTACATACGCGTGCATCAACATGCAAGTGGAGCTCGGCATGGTTTCGAAAGAGCAATTGGACAATCACGCGGTGGACGAACAACAAAAATACATCTTGCAACCGACGCGAATGGATTACCGATTGATTTTAAAATCACTGGGGGTGACGTCCACGACAGTCAAGTTGCAAAACAACTGATTGATTGTGTCGGTGAGGCAACTTATCTGATTGCTGACAAGGGGTATGATGCTGAGCACATTAGAATCTGTGCCCAGAACAAGAATATGATTCCCATTATTCCGTTGAGATCAAACAGTAAAAGATCGAATCAGGAATTTGATAAATATCTATATAAATTAAGACATTTAGTTGAGAATATGTTTGCAAGATTAAAACATTTCCGTGCTATTGCAACTCGATTTGATAAACTCGCACGCAATTATAAATCTATGATCTGTATAGCCTGTATATTTATTTGGTGCAAAGCCAAATGAGGACACGCCCTAGTAAATTGAAAGATCACATTTTGACTAATCGAATGATTTTCATGCAATCAAAATTTAGGCAATAAAAAACCCGCTTTTCAGCGGGTTTCTTCAAATCAGTCCAGTCTTAAAGACGAACCAATTCCACAATCTTCTCAGCAAGTTCTTCAACTGTATCTACGGTTAAAGTCGTGTCTGTACCTTCAGCAGCATCGGTAATCACAACCACACCAGTTTCACGAACCAATGCAACCTGCTCCGCATTCAAACCTGCTTTAGCAATAGCAACGATCCCTTGCTGAATCAGCAAGCTTTCTAGCGCCTGAGCATTTTCCAAAGCTTTACCAGATACAGTCACCGCAGCAGGTTTTTGACCCAAACGCGCAGCACGCACTTCAGCAGTCACAGGCTCATCATGTGCAGACCATTCAACTGATTCTTCCACCATACCTGCACCAATCGTCACGTTATTTAAACGATCAATAAAGATAAATGAACCGGTATAACGGCTGTCTTGATAACGGTCAAAGACCACGGGCGCATCAAATTCAACAGTCACATTGGCAATCGCATTCAGCTCAAGATTTTCGACCTGAACTTTCTCCAGTGTGTTGACGTTGGTACGGTAATGAATCGCTGTCACTTTTGCAGGAACAGTCTGTGTACCAATCTTAATGTTGTACAGCTTGCCAATCACCAGCGCTTGATCTGCCATCCACACCACAGTCGCTTGAACTGAACGAGAAATATTTGGAACCGCTTGATCGGCACGAATTAATACGTTACCACGTGAAATATCAATTTCATCGTTGAGCGTTAAAGTCACCGCTTGACCTGCAACAGCATGCTCAAGATTGCCATCAAAAGTAACGATTTCTTTTACTGTTGATGATTTACCTGATGGTAAAGCCGTTACGGTATCGCCAACGTTGATATCACCAAGTGCAATCGTGCCGCAGAAACCACGGAAATCGAGGTTTGGACGGTTGACATATTGCACAGGAAAACGAAAATCTGCTTTTGCCGAAGTACGGTTAATTTCTACCGACTCAAGCGTACCCATCAATGTTTCACCGGTGTACCACGGTGTATTGGCGGACTTGTTCACCACGTTATCGCCATTCAATGCAGAAATTGGCGTAAAGATGATGTTCGATGGTTTACGATCACCCAACTGCGCAACGAATGCTGCATATTCTGCCTGAATTTCATTGAAGCGGGCTTCAGAGAAGTCCACCAGGTCCATCTTGTTGATCGCAACAACAATATTTTTAATACCAAGTAAGCTTGCAATAAAGGTATGACGACGGGTTTGAGTTTGCACACCATAACGCGCATCAATCAAGATAATCGCAAGGTCGCAGGTCGATGCACCTGTTGCCATGTTACGGGTGTACTGCTCATGTCCCGGAGTATCGGCAATGATGAACTTACGCTTTTCAGTCGAGAAATAACGATAGGCGACATCAATGGTAATGCCCTGCTCACGTTCTGCCTGCAGACCATCTACCAGAAGTGCCAAGTCAGGTGCATCGCCTGTGGTACCGACTTTTTTCGAGTCACGGGTGACGGCTTGCAATTGATCTTCATAAATCAATTTTGAATCGTAAAGCAGTCGACCAATTAGAGTCGATTTACCATCATCTACGTTACCGCAAGTCAGGAAACGCAACAGGTCTTTATTTTCATGTTGTTTCAAATAGCCCAAAATATCTTGGCTAATCAGTTCTGATTGATGAGACATTGCCCAAAGCTCCACATATTCTTTAGAAATCGGTTTTGAATCCCTCTAAATCTCCCTTTATAAAAGGGAGACTTCCTCCACTTTTAAGCCCCTCTTTCTCAAAGAGGGGTTTGGGGAGATTTTTAGGGGGAGATTAAATTAGAAGTAGCCTTCCTGCTTCTTCTTCTCCATCGAGCCTGCTTCATCATGGTCAATCATACGACCCTGACGCTCAGAGCTGGTTGCCAAGAGCATTTCTTGGATAATTTCCGGCAAGGTATCTGCAGTTGATTCAACTGCACCTGTTAATGGATAACAACCTAAAGTACGGAAACGTACCGATTTCATTTGTGGAACTTCACCTTCTTTTAAAGGCATACGTTCGTCATCAACCATAATAAGTGTACCGCTACGCTCAACCACAGGACGTTCTGCAGCCAGGTAAAGTGGCACAAGTGGAATACTTTCCAAATAGATGTATTGCCAGATATCCAACTCGGTCCAGTTTGATAACGGGAATACACGAATACTTTCACCTTGATTCACTTTACCGTTGTAAAGGTTCCAAAGTTCAGGGCGTTGGTTTTTGGGATCCCAACGATGTTTATCATCACGGAATGAATAGACACGCTCTTTGGCACGAGATTTTTCTTCATCACGGCGCGCACCACCAAAAGCAGCATCAAACTTGTATTTATTTAAGGCTTGTTTTAAACCTTGGGTCTTCATGATGTCAGTATATTTTGAACTACCATGATCGAAAGGATTGATGCCTGCCTCGACTCCTTCTTTGTTTTGATGCACGATCAAATCAAAACCATGTTTTTTTGCCATGTTGTCACGGAAAGCAATCATGTCTTTAAATTTCCAACCCGTGTCTACATGCAGTAGCGGGAATGGAAGTTTGGCTGGATAAAACGCTTTCAGTGCAAGATGCAGCATGACTGCTGAATCTTTACCAATGGAATAAAGCATGACTGGATTTTCAAATTCAGCTGCTACTTCACGGATAATATGAATACTCTCAGCTTCAAGCTGTTTGAGATGAGTAAGTCTTTCCTCATTTAACGACATGGACAACACCAGCTTAGAAAAACGTGTACTTATGACACTTTTGAAAATTTATATTCATTATAGTGATTTACTTATCTTAGCCATTGCTTGTTTTATGATATTGATATATCAAAAGCTCATATAAAAATTCACTAATAACAAATATCAGTTTTTATGAATCAATAATGAACGTCACCACATCTGACTATTTTTGCTGTATTAATTTTTAAAATCACCCATAAAAGTATAGATAAATAATCTAAAGTAGTGGTTTCCAAGATGCTGAAAAATTAATAGAGTAGGCTAAATTCTCCCTTTGATATATTTTGCTTATGGCTTATAGCGCTTTTGATCTCTCCACTCTAAAAACTCGCCTGGAACAAGCAGAGCTTGCAGGTTACATTTATCAGCATCAGCAACACATTTTAGTCTTACAAGAACCTTTCAGTGAAGACGGCAAGCCTTTAAATATCTATTTGCAACATGAATTGACTGCCGACCAGATCGGATTACAGTTTGGTCTGCGTTTGCAAGAAGGTCATTGGGAATTCTTATTGGGTGTGACGTATAGCAACCAGAATGCAGCTTATGAAATCGGTGCGGGTAATCTTAAAGGTGATCAAAAAGCCTTTAACTTACTCTATGCATTTTACAATTACCCTAAAGCATTCTATCTGGTGGCATTGCCTTTAACGAGCAATAGCCAGATGCTGGAGCAGACTTTGGAACAGCAACTTTTCAGTCAGCCGGATCTGCATTTTCTGGATACTGCGATCAAGGTGAACCCGATGGGTGAACAGATCACATGGATAAAAAACTATATTCTGCAACAGACTCTGGATATGAAAGTCCGGATTCAGACTGCCTTACTCTAAGTCTTTAAGAAAGAAATATAGAGATACTAAGGCACAGTATTTCTATATTTCTCAGAAAAACCAATCCACACAACCTTAAAATTCACACAACATATTGAAAATAATTAATTTTTTAGCAGATCCTAAATAAACTTATAGTTTACTATTAACTTTAATAGTTCAATAATTATTAAATACATAATATATTCAATCCTTGTTTATAAGGTTTTTTGTTATTTTTTTGCATACAAAATTAATAATTACTGCTATCGTTATAGCATCAGAGGCTTCCTTACACTTTTCCTAAAACATAATTATAGAGATAAAAAATGTGGGAACTGTTTACTCATCCGTCAAATATCGTATTTAGTATCAGCCTGAGTCTGATGCTGATGTTTGCTGCACTGGAATGCATATTACTGCTGCTCGGTGGCGGCTCGCAGAATATGTTAGAACAGTTTTTGCCTGAAGACCCCCTGCAACCAGAAATTAATCCAGATCAACATCCCGGCTTTTTCACCAAAGTATTTGACTGGTTATATCTGGGACGTCTGCCTTTATTTATCTGGCTCATCATTTTTCTGACCAGTTATGGCCTGAGTGGCTTATTGATTCAGGGAATATTTGAACGCCTGACCAGCCAGCTCTTCAATGTATGGCTAATTTCCCCAGCCTGTCTGTTTCTGTGTATGCCGATAGTGCGCTGGCTTGCCATGGCTGCCAGCAAGCTTATGCCTCAAGATGAAACTTCTGCCATTTATAGTGACGAGCTTATTGGGCGTACCGCAATCATTATTCTGGGTGATGCCAAAGTCAACTCTCCTGCACAAGCCAAAGTCCGGGATCAGCATGGCCAGACCCATTATGTTTTAGTCGAACCAGAAACCAATCAAATTTTAAATCAAGGTCAGAATGTCGTACTGACCCATAAAACCAAAAATGGCTTTCAAGCCACTGCACTCTAATTTTATTCAGCCAGAACCAAACTGAGACTTTATAACAATGTTAACTTTTGATTTATATAATATTTTAATTATTTCTGGAATTATTTTTGCAGCACTGGTGACCTTCGGTCTCATCATTGCGCGCCTATACCGCCGGTCCAGTAAAGAAATCTCCTTTGTGCGTACCGGTTGGGGTGGTGAAAAAGTGATTTTGGGCGGAGGCGCAATCGTGCTCCCAGTCTTGCATGAAATTATTCAAGTCAATATGAACACTCTGCGTCTTGAAGTGCGCCGTGCAGATGATCAGGCACTGATTACCCGTGACCGTATGCGCGTGGACGTCATGGCCGAATTCTATGTGCGGGTCAAACCTACTGCTGATTCAATTGCAACAGCCGCACAAACGCTCGGGCAAAAGACCATGTCACCGAATGAATTAAAAAATCTGGTCGAAGGCAAATTTGTCGATTCACTGCGTGCAGTAGCAGCAGAAATGGCCATGGAAGAACTGCATGAAAAACGGGTCGACTTTGTACAAAAAGTACAGCAAGTGGTTTCAGAAGATTTGCATAAAAATGGTCTGGAACTGGAAACCGTTTCCCTGACTGGCCTGGATCAAACTGGATTTAAATATTTCAATCCACAAAATGCCTTTGATGCTGAAGGCCTGACCAAGCTCACTGAAACCATTGAAGATCGTCGTCGCAAGCGAAATCATATCGAGCAGGATACCGACCTGGCGATCAAAACTAAAAATCTGGAAGCAGAACAGGCGCGCCTGCAAATCATTCGTGAAGAAGAATATGCCAAGCTGCAACAGGAACGCGAAATTGCCATTCGCCGTGCCGAGCAACTGGCTGAAATTTCTGCTCAGGAAGCCGGTAAAAAACGTGAAGCAGAAGAAGCACAAATTGCTGCTGAACGAGAAGTCGACCTCAAGCGTATTTTAGCGGCCCGTGATGTAGAAAATGAGAATATCCAAAAAGCGCAGCTGATTCAAAAAGCCCAAGTCGAACAAAAGAAAACTATTGAGCTGGCCGAACAGGATCGTGCCATTGCCATTGCAGAAAAATCTCGCGCCGAATCTGAAGCCAAAGCGCAAGCCGATCAGGCACGTGCTCAAGCGGTAAAAGCGGAAGAAGAAGTCATCACTGTACGCCAAATCCAGCAGGCAGAGCGTCAAAAAGCGGTTGAGCTGGTCGCAGCCAAAGAACACGCAGAAAAAGATGCAATTGCGATTACGGTTGCCGCTGAAGCCGGAAAACAAGCCGCAGCAGATGATGCCGAAGCAGTACGTATTGCTGCTGAAGCTGAAGCCGAAAAGGTTCGTCTTAAGGCCAAAGGTGAAGCGGACGCAAAAATTCTACTGGCTCAGGCGATGGAAAAACAGTATCAGGTCGATGCAGAAGGTACCCGTGCAGTCAACGAAGCCAATAATGTGCTGTCACCTGAACAGGTCGAAATGCAGATTCGCCTAGCCATGTTGAAATACTTGCCTGAAATTATCCGGGAAAGTGTTAAACCGATGGAAAATATTGATGACATCAAGATTCTTCAGGTCAATGGCCTGCATGGCAGTCATGCCGGTTCCTGTCAGACAGATGCACATCATGAAAATGGCAATGTTGCCCTGTCAGATCAGGTGGTAAATAGCGCCCTGCGTTATCGCAGCCAAGCACCCTTAATTGACAGCCTAATGAATGAACTTGGTATTCAGGGTGGTGATATTAATGGTATGACCCAGAGTCTGAAGGCTAAAACTTAAAAATAGAATGAGATATAAAAAAGCTCCCAACTGGGAGCTTTTTAGTGCATGTTTAATCTATAAATCAAACCAAACCTTTATCTTTCAATACTTGCAACATGGTTGAACCAAGTTCCGCAGGACTGCGGGTATATGCCATACCCGCACGCTCAAAGGCAGCAAATTTTTCTTCAGCAGTTCCTTTACCACCTGAAATAATTGCACCCGCATGCCCCATACGCTTGCCTTTAGGTGCGGTAACACCTGCAATATAACCGACCACAGGCTTGGTGACATGAGCCTGAATATATTCCGCTGCCTCTTCTTCTGCGGTACCACCAATTTCACCAATCATAATAATGGCTTCAGTCTGAGGATCGTCCTGGAACAGTTTCAAGCAGTCAATCTGGTTCATGCCCGGAATCGGATCTCCCCCGATCCCGATACAGGTCGACTGACCCAGTCCAAGCTTGGTGGTCTGCGCTACGGCTTCATAGGTCAAAGTCCCTGAGCGCGAGATAATTCCAATTTTACCCGGCTGATGAATATGACCGGGCATGATCCCGATCTTACATTCACCCGGCGTAATAATGCCCGGACAGTTTGGCCCGATTAAACGCGTGCCATTACCATTGGTTTCCAGATAACGCTTGGCTTTAAGCATGTCGATGGTCGGTACACCTTCAGTGATCACCACAATTAACTCAATGCCCGAATCAACCGCTTCAACAATAGAATCCAGCACAAATGGTGCAGGAACATAAATCACCGAAGCATCTGCGCCAGTTTCTTTCACCGCTTCGCGCATGGTATTGAATACTGGTAATTCCAGATGGGTTTGACCACCCTTACCCGGTGTTACACCACCGACAACTTTGGTGCCGTAAGCCAAAGCCTGCTCAGAATGAAATGTACCGTTTTTTCCTGTAAAGCCCTGTACCAATACTTTGGTGTCTTTATTCACTAATACGCTCATGATTGATACTCCTTAAGCTTTTACAGCAGCAACGATTTTTTCTGCAGCGTCAGCAAGACCATTTGCAGAAATCAATTTCAAACCTGATTCATCCAGTAATTTTGCACCCAGTTCCGCATTGTTGCCTTCGAGGCGAACAACCACAGGAACGGTCACATTTACTTCCTGAACCGCCGCAATAATTGCTTCTGCAATCATGTCACAACGCACAATTCCACCAAAAATATTAATCAACACACCCTGCACAGAATGATCTGCCAGAATAATTTTAAAAGCTTCAATCACGCGCTCTTTGGTCGCACCACCACCGACATCAAGGAAGTTAGCAGGTTGACCACCATAAAGCTTGATAATATCCATGGTTGCCATCGCAAGACCGGCACCATTCACCATACAGCCAATGTTCCCTTCCAATGCCACATAGTTCAGATCGAATTCAGATGCTTTGAGTTCACGTTCATTTTCCTGAGACTTATCACGTAGCGCAGCCACTTCAGGCAAACGGTACAGTGCATTCGAATCAATCCCGATTTTGGCATCCACACACAGAATATCGCCATTTTCACGTACCGACAGCGGATTGATTTCAAAAAGTGCAAAATCATTGTCTACAAATGCCTGATAAGCAGCAGTCATGACTTTAACAAATTGATTAATTTGGCCATCTTTGAGTTTTAGGGCAAAAGCCACTTCGCGAGCCTGAAATGGCATGAGCCCCACTAAAGGATCAACTTCAACTTTAATAATTTTTTCAGGGGTTTCTTCGGCCACTTTCTCAATTTCAACACCGCCTTCAGTCGATGCCATAAAAGTAATGCGGCGGGTTGAACGATCGACCACCGCACCCAAATAAAGTTCGCGCTCAACAGGATAAACATCCTCAGAGACTAAAATGCTATTTACCGGCTGACCATTGGCATCGGTCTGATAAGTTACCAGGTTTGAACCGATGATCTGGTTGGCATATTCAGCAGCCTCGGTAGCCGATTTAACGACTTTTACACCACCGGCCTTCCCACGACCACCCGCATGCACCTGAGCTTTCAGTACTGCGAACTTTCCACCTAACTGCTCGAAAGCATGTACCGTTTCATCGGCATTGGTGGCAAGTATCCCTTCCTGTACCGGCATACCATATTTTTTTAATAGCGCTTTTGCTTGATACTCATGTAAATTCATTCAATAACCTTTTATTACTTCTTTGCCTTGTTATAAACCCACCAGTACCCAGACGTCCGTCAAAGCAGTACCAGCATTTCTTAAAATCGTTATCTTTATTTTTAGATGATTGTTCCCATAAAAACAACCATGAAATGTAAAAAGAGCGACCTAAGCCGCTCTTTTTTTAATTTTATTTACGTTTGCGTTGAATCGCATGAATCGCACGACCATCGACCGCAAGTGCAGCTTCGTGTACCACTTCAGAGAAAGTTGGATGACCAAAAGTCATCAACTGTAGATCTTCAACTGAAGATACAAACTCAAGTGCAATCATACCTTGATGTACGATGTCAGACGCAGCAGGTCCAATCACGTGCATACCCAATAGACGATCTGTTTTCGCATCAGCAACAAACTTCACAAAACCAGCATTTTCGCCAGCAGCCATTGCACGGCCGTTTGCAGCAAAACCGAATTGACCGGTTTTCACTTCGTGACCTTTGTCTTTGGCTTGCTGTTCTGTTAAACCAACCCACGCCGCTTCCGGATGGGTATAGATGACAGAAATAATCGTGTCGTAGTTGACTTGAGCGGCATGACCGTGAATACGTTCAACGGCCATTACGCCTTCTTCCATGGCTTTATGCGCAAGCATAGGACCACGAACCAAGTCACCAATTGCGTATACGCCGTCCACAGACGTTGCACACCAATCGTTCACTTCAACCAGACCACGCTCAGTCAGTTTAATGCCGCAATCATCCGCCAATAAACCTTCAGCATAAGCACGACGGCCTACACATACGATTAACTTGTCGAAAGTTTGAGTCTTGTCTTCACCGCCCTGAGTGTACTTCACAGTCACTTCAGAACCGTTCACTTCAGTACCAGAAACTTTCGCACCAACGCGAATATCAAGACCTTGCTTAGTCAACAGTTTTTGGTAGTCTTTTGCCAAGGCTTTATCAGCCATTGGTAAGAATGCATCCATTGCTTCAAATACAACAACTTCAGCACCCAGACGACGCCAAACTGAACCTAATTCAAGACCGATAACGCCCGCACCAATTACGCCTAATCGTTTAGGTACTTCTTGGAATTCAAGTGCGCCAGTTGAGTCAACAATAATGTTTTGATCAACAGGTGCAGATGGGATATTGATTGGCACAGAACCAGTCGCAAGAATCACGTATTTTGGTTCTAAAATTTGAGTTTCGCCTTCATGAGAAACGAACTCAACTTTTTTACCGGCAAGTAATTTACCTGTACCTTTTAACCATTCAATGCCATTACCTTTCAGCAAGCCATCAATACCCATGGTCAATTGGTCAACGATTTTGTCTTTACGCGCTAAAAGTTTAGCAAGATCAAATTTCACTTCACCCGTGGTAATACCGTGATCATCTAGATGCTGCACTGTATCTTCGTAACGGTGAGAAGAATCAAGCAAAGCTTTAGACGGGATACAACCCACGTTTAAGCAGGTGCCACCTAAAGATGGCTTGCCTTTATGAATACGTTTTTCGATACACGCAACTTTGAAACCAAGTTGAGCTGCACGAATTGCTGCTTCGTAGCCGCCCGGGCCACCACCAATTACGACTAAATCGAATTGAGACATGTTTATCTCCAAATAATCCCCTTTAATCTCCCTTCAAAAGGGAGACCTAAGCCCTCTTTTTAAAAAGGGATTAGGGAAGATTCTTAATAAATAAATTACAGATCAAGGATAAGACGCGCTGGCTCTTCTAACAATTCTTTGATTGTTACAAGGAAACCGACTGCTTCTTTACCATCGATTAGACGGTGGTCATAAGACAATGCAAGGTACATCATAGGCAAGATTTCTACTTGACCATTCACTGCCATCGGACGTTCCTGGATTTTATGCATACCCAGAATCGCAGTTTGTGGCGTGTTCAAGATCGGAGTAGATAACAATGAACCGAAAGTACCACCATTGGTAATCGTGAATGTACCGCCAGTCATGTCTTCGATGCCTAATTTGCCATCACGCGCTTTCGCAGCGTATGCACGAATACCGTTTTCAACTTCGGCATAGTTCATGCGGTCTGTATCACGAAGTACAGGAACCACCAGACCACGCTCAGATGAAACTGCAACACCAATGTCATAGTAACCGTGATAAACAATGTCATCGCCATCGATTGATGCGTTCACTGCCGGATAGCGTTTTAGCGCTTCAGTTGCTGCTTTAACAAAGAATGACATGAAGCCAAGACGTGCACCATGACGTTTTTCAAACGCATCTTTGTATTGAGCACGCATTTCCATGATTGGTTTCATGTTCACTTCGTTGAACGTGGTCAACATTGCAGTTTCTTGAGTCGCTGCAAGTAAACGTTCAGCAACACGCTTACGAAGACGTGTCATTGGAACACGTTTTTCGATACGTTCGCCCACAGCAACGCTTAATGGCGCAGCAGCAGGAGCAGCTGGTTTCGCTTGGTGGTTTGCCACATCTTCTTTGGTGATGCGACCGCCACGACCTGTACCCGCAACATCAGCTGCTGCAACACCAGATTCAGTCAATGCTTTACGCACTGCTGGCGCTTGGTCTTGTACTTGCTGACGTTCAACGATTGGTGAATTACCTGCTTCAGTATTCGCCGCAGCTTGTTCAACTTTCTCTTCAGACTGAACTGCTTGAGTTTGAGCAGCGCCAGAAACAGCACCTTCTTCAAACTGTGCAATGACTTCAGCTGAAAGTACAGTGTCGCCTTCATTTTTAATGATAGAGGCAATTGTACCGTCTGCAGGAGCAACAACTTCTAAAACAACTTTATCAGTCTCAATATCACAGATCACTTCATCACGTGATACTGCTTCACCTGGTTGTTTGTGCCAAGTTGCGATCGTACCGTCCGCAACTGACTCTGGGAATACCGGTGCTTTAATTTCGGTTGCCATTACTTAGAATCTCCTGGATTATTCAGCGTCGATCGCAAGCGCGTCGTTGATGAGCTGAGCTTGTTGTTTTGCATGCAAATATGGTGAACCACAAGCCGGTGCAGCAGATGCTTCACGGCCAGCGTAGCTAATACGGACTTGTTTACCCGCTTTCATCACATCGTCATATAGACGCGGAGCGATGAACAACCAAGCACCTTGGTTTTTAGGCTCTTCTTGTGCCCAAACCAGTTCTTTCACATTTGGATATTGTGCAAGGACTTCTGTCAGGCGTTTTTCTGGGTATGGATATAATTGTTCAATACGCACAATCGCAGTATTGTTCAATTCTTTTTCACGACGTTTTTCAATCAGGTCGTAATACACCTTACCACCACACAGAACCAGACGGGTTACATCTGACTTGTTGATGTTGTCCACTTCATCAATCACGGTCTGGAAGCTGCCGTTTGCAAGTTCTTCTAGCGTAGAAGTTGCAAGTTTGTGACGAAGAAGAGACTTCGGTGAAGTCACGATCAATGGCTTACGGATTGGGCGAATCGCTTGACGACGTAAAGCATGATAAATCTGTGCAGGCGTGGTCGGTGTGATCACTTGCATGTTGTCTTCAGCACATAGCTGTAAGAAACGCTCTAAACGTGCAGATGAATGTTCCGGACCCTGACCTTCAAAACCGTGTGGAAGAAGCATGGTCAAACCACAGACACGTTCCCATTTGGTTTCACCAGACGAGATGAACTGGTCAATCACAACCTGTGCACAGTTCGCGAAGTCACCGAATTGCGCTTCCCAAATGATCAAGCTCTTAGGAAGAGTCGTCGCATAACCATATTCAAATGCCAATACCGCCATTTCTGACAACAATGAGTCATAGATTGCAGTACGTGGCTGGTTTTCTTTCAGGTTACACAGCGGAAGATAAGTTGAACCATCGACCTGGTTATGCAGTTTTGCATGACGGTGTGAGAAGGTACCACGACCTACGTCTTCACCGGTTAAACGAAGCAAGTAACCATCATCTAGTACAGTTGCATACGCCAGAGTTTCAGCAGCACCCCAGTTCAGTGGCATTTCGCCCGTTTGCATTTTCAGACGGTCATCGATCACTTTCGCAACCTGACGCTGCATCACGAAGCCTTCAGGAAGCTCGCGCATTTTCGCGCCAAGTTCTTTTAGACGCTCGATCGGGAAAGTCGTATCCCATTCGTCTGTGTAGTCATGACCCAAGTAAGGCGTCCAGTCCACAAACATTTTCTTGTTCGGTTCAAGTACCAGCGCATTGGCAACGTGATTACCCGCTTCCAGATCTGCACGGTAATTTTCAACCATTTGATCTGCATTTGCACGATCAAGAACACCCTGTTGTACCAGTTGATCCGCATAAAGCGTACGCGTGGTCGCTTTCTTGCTAATCACTTGATACATCATTGGTTGAGTTGCAGCTGGCTCATCCGCTTCGTTATGACCACGACGACGGTAGCAGAACATGTCAATCACAACGTCTTTACGGAAAGTATGACGGAAGTCATGTGCCAATTGTGAAATGAACACCACAGCTTCAGGATCATCCCCATTGACATGGAAGATCGGCGCCTGAATCATTTTCGCGATATCAGTACAGTATTCTGTAGAACGCGCATCACGTGGATCAGAGGTGGTGAAACCCACCTGGTTATTAATCACAATGTGCACTGTACCACCCACGGTATAACCGCGAGTTTGTGACATCTGGAAAGTTTCCTGGTTGACGCCCTGACCTGCAAATGCAGCATCACCATGTACGATTAATGGCAATACGTCATCGCCGCCAATGTCTTTACGACGTACTTGACGTGCACGTACCGAACCCTCAACCACAGGGCCAACGATTTCCAAATGTGACGGGTTAAACGCCAATGCCAAGTGAACTTCGCCACCTTGGGTCATCACGTTTGAAGAGAAGCCTTGATGGTACTTAACGTCACCAGAACCTTTCTTGTGAATCGATTTACCTTCAAACTCACCAAACAGGTCAGCCGGGTTTTTACCCATGATGTTAACCAGAAGGTTTAAACGGCCACGGTGAGGCATACCGATTACAACTTCTTTACAGCCAACAGAACCTGCACGCTGAATAATTTCGTTAACCATCGGGATGAATGATTCACCCCCTTCAACGCCAAAACGTTTTGCACCAACAAACTTATTACCTAGATATTTTTCCAGGCCTTCAGCTGCGGTTAAACGTTCAAGGACATGTTTCTTTTGTTCAGCATTAAAACCATATTGACCGCGTGCACTTTCCAGACGTTGTTGAATCCAACGTTTCTCTTTGGTGTCCACGATGTGCATGTATTCAGCACCGATTGAACCACAGTAAGTGGCTTCCATTGCCTGAACCATCTCAGCCAAAGTCGCTTCTTCTTTACCGATCGCCAGGTTGCCAGTATTGAATACCGTATCTAGGTCCGACTGAGTTAAACCATGCGCAGCAAGATCTAGATCAGGCACAACTTCACGTTTCGCCAAACCTAATGGATCCAGTTTTGCTTTCTGGTGACCACGATTACGGTATGCAGCAATCAGCTGTAACACGCCAATTTGGCGACGTTCATGCTCTGAGCTGACAGTTGATTGAACAACAGGCTGAATACGGCTTGAATTACGACCTAAAAGTAGGAATTGCTCACGTACATTACTGTGTGGTTGATCACCTTTTGGGAATTTACCGAAGTATTCTTGCCAGTCAGCACCTACTGAATCCGGAGCCGTCAAATACTGCTCATAAAGTTCTTCAATATACGCTGCACTATCAGCGCTAAGTTCAGTGTCAAGACGCAGAGCGTCAGCAACTTCTTGCATTTGTGGACCCATTTCCTATTGCAAAAACATTTTCAGGATGCTTTTTAAGCAAAACCCAGGATTATTAGTGTCAGATTGGTAATATGACACTAGTCCCCCATAAGGCATAAGCCATGAGGCGTTATCACCACACCAAGAAAATCTTGATATGTTTAATGAACAATAACACCCCTCAGCGGTATCATTACTCATTGAATACCCGATCGAAACCGGGCAATTTTTTGCAAATCGACTTAGAAAAAACAAGTAGGAACAAAGATTTTTTCTAAAGCGACTCAAGCCTACCTTTATATACCAGTCCGTGGTTATGCAATGTTTAAAAAATGTACCTAAAATGGCATTTTCTAAAGATAGTCATAGGCTAAATGCTAACATGTTCTCAAGTTTTCAATTGATTTTTTTGACACATACCTTTCATAAATTGGCTAAATACAGTTCAGATATTTTACTCTAACCTATGGTGCTTTATCTCAAAAATAGATTCAATGTAGACTTAAGTCCTAAGCATTTCCGATAAATAAAAAGAGAGCAAACCTTTCAATCCACTCCCTCCTTAAATTTCCGTTATATAATAACATCGTTCTTGTTATTTTTCAGGTCAGTTTTACAGCTAAAAATCATAAATACCCCAAATAATTACATGTTCTTGTTCTATAGCACTTAACATCACCCGTCATTTCCTGACTACCTGACTCAACTTTATACATTTTAAGTATAGTATCTTTATTTTTATCTGATAATTTTTTATTTTGCTTCAATGGTTTGCACAAAAAAGCACACCTTGTGGTGTGCTTTTTTCCAAACTGCTATCAGCAGCCTATTAACCTGCCATATCTAAAAGCATATTACGGATGTGACCGATTGCTTTAGTTGGGTTCAAACCTTTAGGACACACAGATACACAGTTCATGATGCCTTTACAACGGAACAATGAGAATGGATCGTCAAGACGAGCCAAACGCTCTTGTGTTCCAGTATCACGCGAGTCAATGATGAAGCGGTAAGCGTTCAACAATGCTGAAGGACCTAGGAACTTGTCCGGATTCCACCAGAATGACGGGCATGAGGTTGAACAACATGCACATAGAATACATTCATACAGACCATCAAGATGCTCACGCTCTTCAGGAGACTGTAAACGTTCCTTTGGAGGCGCAGGCTGGTTGTTGATCAAGAATGGATGGATCTTGTTGTACTGATCGTAGAACTGGTTCATGTCAACCACCAGATCTTTCACTACAGGAAGACCAGGCAATGGACGAACAGTAATTTCATTTGGTAAATCGTTCAGGTTCCAAAGACACGCCAAACCATTTTTACCATTGATGTTTACACCATCAGAACCACAAATACCTTCACGACATGAACGACGGAACGTTAAAGATTCGTCTTGTACTTTTAATGCTAGAAGTGCATCAAGCAACATACGGTGCTTGTCAGTCAATTCCAATTTAAAAGTCTGCATGTACGGTGCTTTATCCTTGTCAGGATCATAGCGGTAGATATGAAATGTACGAGTACCTCTACTCATCTGAATTCTCCTGATTAGAATGTACGTGGTTTAGGTGGAATCGCGTCAACCGACAATGGACGGTAACGAACTGGCTTGTACTCAAGACGGTTGTCCACAGAGAACCATAATGTGTGCTTCATCCACTCATCATCACGACGACCATATGGATAATCCGCATGATCCGGTGACAATTCGAAATCTACCACAGTATGCGCACCACGACATTCTTTACGCGCAGCAGCTGAAATTAAGGTCGCTTTTGCAACTTCATACAAGTTTTCAACTTCTAATGCTTCAACACGTGCAGTATTAAATACTTTAGATTTGTCTTTCAAATGAATATTACGAACACGTGGCTCAATTGCAAGAATCTGTTTTACACCTTCTTCAAGTAGTGCTGATGTACGGAATACACCTGCATGATCTTGAACGATGTCACGAATCGCATCTGCAACTTCCTGAGCATTCTCACCTGTTGTGGATTCGTCAAGTTTACGAATACGCGCAACCGTTTGCTCAAGTACCGTTGTTGGTAGTGGCTCGTACTCATCACCGTGATGTTTAGTCACATAATCGATGATGTGTTTACCCGCAGCCTTACCAAATACCACCAAGTCAAGCAGTGAGTTGGTACCTAAACGGTTTGCACCATGTACAGATACACATGAACACTCACCAATTGCATAGAAACCTTTCACTGGCTTAGTGAAATCACGTTCGGCTGCATTGGTCGAATAAACATCGGTATCCTTGTTGTAATGTGCCGCCAGCGCTTCAGTTTCGCGTGACTCAGGCACAACAACCTGACCATGAATATTGGTTGGAATACCACCCATTTGGTAATGGATTGTTGGTACTACTGGAATTGGTTCTTTGGTGATATCCACGTTCGCGAATTTCTTGCCAATTTCGAATACCGATGGCAGACGCTTCATGATCGTATCCGCACCTAAATGCGTCATATCAAGCAGGATATAGTCACCTTTAGGACCACAACCACGACCCTCTTTGATTTCCTGGTCCATAGAACGTGATACGAAGTCACGTGGAGCCAAGTCTTTCAAAGTTGGAGCATAACGCTCCATGAACGGTTCGCCATCTTTGTTACGAAGGATTGCACCTTCACCACGACAGCCTTCAGTCAGCAATACACCTGCACCCGCAACACCCGTAGGGTGGAACTGCCAGAATTCCATATCTTGCAATGGAATACCTGCACGCGCCGCCATACCAAGACCATCACCAGTATTGATATAGGCATTGGTAGATGCACGGTAAACACGACCCGCACCACCGGTAGCAAACAATGTGGCTTTACCTTGGAATACGGCAATTTTACCAGTTTCCTGGTCAATTGCAGTGACACCAAGTACGTCGCCTGCTTCGTTACGGATCAAATCAAGTGCGATCCATTCTACGAAGAATTGCGTACCCATTTTCACGTTGCTTTGATAAAGCGTGTGAAGAAGTGCGTGACCTGTACGGTCGGCAGCAGCACATGCACGTGGCACCGCTTTTTCACCGTAGTTCGCAGAGTGACCACCGAATGGACGCTGGTAAATTGTACCATCAGCGTTACGGTCAAATGGCATACCCAAGTGTTCTAATTCGTATACCACTTGAGGTGCTTCACGCGTCATAAATTCGATTGCGTCTTGGTCACCTAACCAGTCCGAACCTTTTACTGTGTCGTAGAAATGGTAGTGCCAGTTATCTTCTTGCATATTACCAAGAGATGCACCAATACCACCCTGCGCTGCCACAGTGTGAGAACGGGTTGGGAAAACTTTGGTCAGTACCGCAACTTTCAAACCAGCTTGAGCAAGTTGGTAAGACGCACGCATACCTGAACCACCACCACCCACGATGACTGCATCGAAGGTTTCGTGTGGAATATTTGTGTAATCTTCTTTAGGGTTTATAGCGCCCATGATTGTTTCCTATCAATTCGCCCAAAAAATCTGGATCGCCCAGATTGCATATGCCAACACAGCAATAATCACTGCTGAAGTCAGTACAATACGCAAACCATTCGCCGAAGGACCCATTTGACGAGTCGTCACATAGTCTGTGAAAACTTGCCACATACCAATCCAAGCGTGTGCAACAAGAGATAAGACTGACAATAAAGATAGAATCTTCATTGGAGTTGTCATCATGAAGCCATACCATTGTTCATAGCTGAATCCACTGTTACACAGGATCCAACCTAAAATAACAACGGTATAAACAGCCAAAATAACAGCACTAACACGTTGGAGAAACCAATCGCGAGAACCTGAACCTGTTAAACCAGTAGCGCTTTTCATTAGAGTACGATCCATACAAATGCTGCAACAATACCGATTGCAGACAAGATTAATGCGATAGTAGATGCGACACGGCCACTTTCTAATTCTTCAGCAACGCCAATGTCAGCAAGTAAATGCTTAACACCCGCAATAAAGTGAAAAATCAAGCCGGCGACAAATACCCATACAATGAAGCGAACAATGAAACCATTCATGATTTCTTGAACTTGCGCAAAACCTTCAGGTGAAGACAGTGATTTGTCTAAAATCCAGAGAAGGACCGGTACGAGTAAGAATACGATAACACCTGAAAGACGGTGTAGAATTGATGCAATAGCCACGGGCGATTTTAAGTTTACTTCTAAAACTTGACCCATGGACAAATTGACAGGTCTGTTGCTTTTCACAGCGGGCATCCTGTAAGTAAAAACTCCATCCGGAGTTTGTTGGAATTAATTCGAAGGAAAGCTGGCATTCTTAGGCAAATACATGCCTAAAATCAAAACGACACTGAATTATAAAACGTCAACTATTAAAACACAAACAGATGGATTTGGCTTTTTCAAGAAAAACCCTTTAAATAAGAATCATTAACAACAACATATGAGGTTCTTTAGTGACTAAGAATCCACTAACTTTCATCTATATAATTGTTTTTAAATAATTAACTTGATCAATTTACTCTGTTATTCTTTTTAAAGCCAATTCCCGCTATTTAGACTAAAGATGCACAGTTGCAGCACAAATCTTATTTAAAATCTCGATTTAATTTAAATGGAAATCAAGCTCATACAGGTAGTGCAGCAGTTATTAAGATGGGTCTGCTTTCAGGTATAATTATAACCTGAGCTTAAAGAGTCACTTAGACTGCACTCGATGATGGATTTTTTGATCGCTTTAGAGGATTTGGATTCGAAAAATCACTCATTTATTTTTAGACTGGGGACCTTTGCTGCAAAGTTGGCCATTTATTAAGCTATTTTTTAATCAATTGAATCAAGTCAAAAATTTAATTAATTGCTTTTATTTATAATTCTGCATGTGCAAAGGAAATGAGTAAAAACCATGTAAGTTATGAGATTTATATAGTTTTAACAACTCCCAATAAGATCAGCGATACTTTTTCGCAGCATTTCTTAGTCTGAAAAAATGCTTACAAATAATTCAGGCCCTCTATTTTTTTCTGCACCTCTGTTTAAATTTGACTTATTATAGAGGTTTGATGCTGTGATTTTACTGAACTTTTTATACCAAGATGGTGTGACTAAGCCGCTGTGCAAGCGTCATTTTTTCATCCATAAGTATAATTGACAAAATTTCAGTACTCACTAATCTTATAGCAAATTTTTGATCCATCCGTTTTGTGCATTAAAAGATTGATAGACAACTCGGATATACATTCACCAGGACAGGAGATCTATTGAATGTCTGAAGCAACTGGCAAGAAAGCCGTTTTACAGCTTGATGGCAAAGAAATTGAACTACCAATTTACAGCGGCACATTGGGCCCAGATGTAATCGACGTTAAAGATGTGTTGGCTGCAGGTCACTTTACTTTTGATCCTGGTTTTATGGCAACAGCGGCGTGCGAGTCTAAAATCACCTTCATCGACGGTAACAAAGGTGTACTTTTACACCGTGGCTACCCAATTGATCAATTGGCGACTAAAGCTGATTACCTAGAAACTTGCTATTTACTTCTTAATGGCGAACTTCCGACTGCTGAGCAAAAAGAAGAATTCGACGCTAAAGTACGTAACCACACAATGGTTCACGACCAAGTTAGCCGCTTCTATAACGGTTTCCGTCGTGATGCGCATCCTATGGCGATCATGGTGGGTGTTGTTGGTGCGTTATCTGCATTCTACCACAACAATCTGGACATCGAAAATGTTGATCACCGTGAAATCACAGCGATCCGTTTAATTGCGAAGATCCCTACTTTAGCGGCTTGGAGCTACAAGTACACAATCGGTCAACCGTTTGTTTACCCACGTAACGACTTGAACTACGCTGAAAACTTCCTTCACATGATGTTCGCGACTCCTGCTGATCGTGATTACAAAGTTGATCCTATCCTTGCTAAAGCAATGGATCGTATCTTCACGCTTCATGCTGACCATGAACAAAATGCCTCTACGTCTACAGTACGTTTAGCTGGTTCTACTGGTGCTAACCCGTATGCATGTATTGCTGCTGGTATCTCCGCACTTTGGGGCCCTGCTCATGGCGGTGCGAACGAAGCTGTTCTTAAGATGCTTGATGAAATCGGCTCTGTAGAAAACGTTGCTGGCTTCATGGAAAAAGTGAAGACTAAAGAAGTTAAACTGATGGGCTTCGGTCACCGAGTTTACAAAAACTTCGATCCACGCGCGAAAGTCATGAAAGAAACTTGTGACGAAGTTCTTGGTGCGCTTGGCATCAACGATCCACAACTTGCTTTGGCTATGGAACTTGAACGTATTGCGCTTTCTGACGAATACTTCATCAAACGTAACCTATACCCGAACGTAGACTTCTACTCAGGTATCATCCTTAAAGCGATTGGTATCCCGACAGAAATGTTTACTGTGATCTTCGCGCTTGCACGTACTGTTGGCTGGATCAGCCACTGGTTAGAAATGCACAGCGGTCCTTACAAGATCGGTCGTCCTCGTCAGCTTTATACTGGTGAAGTTCAACGCGATATCGCTCGTTAATTCGAACGGCGTTGCAAGACAGAAAAACCACCCTTTGGGGTGGTTTTTTTAGTGCTGACAAAATCCTACATATAGCCTCTTTAATCCATTTTAAAATGCATGAACCTCGACCATATTCATAGATTGAAAACTTGAACAGGATCTGTGCTTGATGTTGTTGTATGCCCTACCGTTTATTTTAAGATTCATCCGTTTTGAACAGTTTAAGTGCCGTAACTTAACGGCCGGTGAAATCAGAATCTGTCAGCAGGTATTTGGCAATCTGATTGACTATTCGGCAGTCAGAATCATGAATCACCCTTATTTACCCTGGCAATCCAGCCATGTGATTATGGCGCCCAGTGGTTATATCCATGCACGAAATTTAAATTATCGGGAAGACTATTCATGTGAAAGCTTGGCCTATCAGGCACTGTTTATTCATGAGATGACCCATATTTATCAATACCAACAGCAGATTAATGTGGTTTTAAAAGGCGCATTTCTACAAAGTGCTTATTTTTTAAGCTTAGGGAAATATAATCCTTACAAATATCAATTTAATCCCAACAAATCATTTTCACAGTATAATATTGAACAACAAGGTGATATTGCCCGAGATATTTTTCTTAAAAAAATACCCAATATTATTTTAGATAGCCAAACAATTGTTTGATATATAATCATTTTTATTCAAAATATCATCTTGATTTGGCATTTTGAAAATTAAGGCCATGAATAAATGATTTAAATCCTGAGATTTATTCATGTGCAGAAAACCTACATATTCTTTATTTTTGGATAATAACTTTTCATTTCAACATTCATTCTCGCAAAACAGCTCTAGCTTCTGGATTAAATTTCGATAAAATAACCCAAGTATGATATTTTAGCTCGCAGATCAAGATTTAACGATCATGTGATAAAGACGTTTTTTCTTTTGCCATTTGGCATTTTTTTAAGTATCAAAATGCACTCAGCTGGATAATTAGAATTATAAAAATCAGTGATTTAGTGTATTAACCTATAGGAATAGGATTTAATTGGAATGAAAAGTTTTAAAATTGCGATTGCTCAGTTCTCTCCACATGTGGGCAATTTGGATGCAAATACTCAAAAAATGATTGATCAGGCCAATCAGGCTAAAAAAGATAAGGCTGATCTGATTATCTTCCCTGAGCTTGCAATCTTGGGCTACCCTGCAGAAGATCTATTAATTCGTCCAAGTCTGGCCAAACGCACCAAAGCTGCTTTTGAAAAACTGACTGAAGTCAAAGATATTGTGATGGTCTTCGGTTTTGTAAATCAAACTGAAGATGGCCAGCGTTATAACTCAGCAGCCGTCATGAAAGATGGTGAGGTGCTGGGTATTTATAACAAACAGGTGTTGCCAAACTATGGTGTATTTGATGAAAAGCGTTATTTCAGTGAAGGTCATCAACATCTGGTATTTGAATATCTCGGACACAAATTTGGTGTGCTGATTTGTGAAGACGCATGGTCTTTAGCTACTGTACAGCAGCTGGCAAAACTCAATATCGAAACTGCTCTGGTACTGAATGCCTCTCCATATGAAGTGGGTAAACCACAACACCGTATCGAGACCATGGCAGCTCTGGTAAAACAATTGAATATCAATCTGGTCTATTGTAACCAGGTCGGTGGTCAGGATGATCTGATCTTTGACGGTACCAGCTTTGTGTTAAATAAATCTGGCGAAGTCGCGCTACAGGCCCCAAGTTTCCAGGAAAGCCTTTCTATCGCAGAATATGATGCTGAACAGCTTCAATTTAGCAAAGGTACAATTACACCTGCGCTGGACACCATGGCTGAGATCTATCAGAGCCTGGTGATGGCAACCCGTGATTATGTACAGCGTTCTGGCTTCCCCGGCGTGATTCTGGGCCTATCGGGTGGGATCGATTCTGCCCTGACCCTTGCGATTGCTGCAGATGCCATTGGTGCAGACAAAGTTCAGGCGGTCATGATGCCTTATACCTATACCGCGCAAATCAGCGTAGAAGATGCGGCTGAACAAGCAAAAAATATGGGTGTAACTTTTGGTATTGCCGAAATCAATCCGGTAGTAAACGGCTTTATGCAGGTACTCTTCCCGTTCTTTGGAAGCGCCCCGGCAGATGCGACTGAGGAAAACCTGCAAGCACGTTCGCGTGGCACCTTATTAATGGCGCTTTCCAACAAGTTCGGCAATCTGGTGCTTGCGACCGGAAATAAATCTGAACTGGCTGTAGGTTATTGCACACTGTATGGTGACATGGTCGGTGGCTATGCCGTCTTAAAAGATGTGTACAAAACCATTGTATTTGAACTGGCGAAATATCGTAACAGTATTTCAGAAACACCCGTGATTCCAGAACGTGTTATTACTCGTCCACCATCAGCAGAACTGCGTCCAGATCAGGTCGATCAAGACTCTTTACCTTCGTATGACATTCTGGATGCCATCCTGTATTCATACATCGAAGAAGACATGAGTCAAGACGATATTATTGACAAAGGTTTTGATGCCGAGGTGGTGAAAAAAGTCATCCGTCTGGTCGACATGAATGAATACAAGCGCCGCCAAGGTGCAATTGGACCACGAATCAGTTCACGTTCTTATGGGCGCGAACGTCGTTATCCAATCGTCAATGGCTGGAAAGCAGGTAACTAAGCCCTTTTCTTAGTTATTTAAATCGAATCGCCCGAGTGAATACTGGGGCGATTTTTTTATATCGACGCTAAAAGTAGAAAATTAATCAACAATCACAGAAAAATAATTTTGGAAATATCTGAAAATTTACTGGATGCTTCAAATAATTTTTATCATGCGCCATACTTTTTAAAAGACAAAAAAAGAGACCAAGCTGAGAGCTTGGTCTTTTAAAATGGTGGCTATGACGAGACTTGAACTTGTGACCCCCGCATTATGAGTGCGGTGCTCTAACCAACTGAGCTACATAGCCGTAAACTGTGTGCGCATTATCGTAATTTCAGGTGCTATCGTCAAGCATTTTAAAACACAAATGTTCAGTCTTTATGCAAATGAAGAATAAACTCTTAAACTTTAAACAATATTAGATTTTTTATTTGGTATTTCACATATTCTTATGAAGAACTTTAATGCTTGGAGCTTTCACCGATGTACAAAATTAACATACTGATTCTTTTGCTCAGCACTTTAGCAATCACCGCCTGCCAAGTGATTTCTCCTATTTTTGTCAACTACAATGGAGTACGTCGCGATGTGGCACAGTGGATTAATCATCAACAATTCATGAGCATGCAACAGAAACGCACCTTGGCGCAATTAAGTCGGGCTCAACAGCAAATCAAGCGTTATCCGGAATATGATCAGACTCAACGACTGGCCATTGCCAAAGAAAATCAGATTGCATTCTATTGTGCACGTTTGCATGTGAACGAACATAAAATCCAGCAACTGCAACAACAAATTTTCGCACCTGAGACGCAGGCGATTTTAAATCAATATGAACAACTGGCACCACAAATCAAATTGGACCCGGCATCCATTCAATGTGATTGACAATCAGCTTGAATGTTTCTATAAATCTATATAATTCAATTACTTAAAATCAATAAACCATGAAACTTAAAACTCAGAAACCTGCGTTTAACTGTTTAATCTATTAGACATTATACCTATGTATTTACTTGGTTTTATTTTTATACAATACAGGCTATGATCAAAGTATAAACAACTATTCGTACTCGGTTTAACGCGTCATCATTTTTATAACACTTAATTCCCAACAGGAGAATTCTAATGCCTTTTGAACATATTTTAGTTCCTATTGACGGTTCGGAAACATCTTATGCTGCCGTTGATAAAGCAGTCGAAGTTGCCAAAGCATTTAACAGTAAAGTGACAGTGGTACAGGTACTGACACTCGACCCTTATATTGCTGCGGAATATATCTCTGCAGCGCAAACCAACGACCTGATTGAACGTGCCCGCACCTCGATCTTAAAAACTCTGGATGAAGCCAAAGCAAAATTCTCTGGTGCAGGTGTTGAAGTAGATACCCAGCTACTTGAAGGCCAGGTGATTTATAGCGAGATTGTCAAAGCAGCGAAAGATTTAAATTCTGACCTGATCATAATTGGTTCACATGGCCGTACTGGCTTCAAGAAACTGTTCCTGGGCAGCGTAGCTCAAAGCATTCTAGGTCAGGCCGATATTCCAGTGATGGTTATTCGCAAGTAATCCGTGCATCAAACTTAAAATCCCCACTTTCTAAAAGCGGGGATTTTTTATATCTAGACCCAACCATCCCACTGATAGCGTTTTAAATCCACACGATCACCGTCAAGTACAATCCCTTCCTGTATCAGCTTTTGTTGCTGAATATTCTGGCCAGATGAATCAAGCTTGTTCAGACTGATTTTAGCTTGTGCATTGATCACCCGATACCAGGGAATGTCGGTATTTTCTTCCAGATGACTTAAAACCCGACCCACTAAACGTGCATGTTGAGGTAAACCGGCCAGTCTGGCAATCTGCCCATAGGTTGCAACTTTTGCATAAGGGATCCGACTGACCACAGTCAAAATCATCTCTGCCATTTCCTGACTGGCTGAACTTGTCTTGCTGCATTTCATCTGTTCAATAGTACCTTTAAATAAAAGATCACGCCCTGATCCCCCTATTAACAGCTATAGAAAAATAATCACGCCTGATTAAATGCTGAGTCAAGCGATCTCATTTCACTATTAAACATAATCCAGTAGCGCTTTATCTTCTGGATTTTATCTTTAGAAATTATCTGGATTTTCCAGCCGTTTTACCTCTTGAACTTTGTCTGGATGATGTACAGTAGCAACACCATCGATATCTTTCTGATCAATCAGAATCTCTGGCTGAAAAATAGTGATGGTTTCATTTCCTTTGACATCTTCTCCGACAATATATTGAAAACCCTTACGGTTCAGCTTGTGGCACATACGCTGGTACCAGCCTTTAAAGCCCTGTGTGTCTTCCTCGGGATTATAGTAAAAAGCATTCATCACCGCAGGTAAGCCCAGACCACACACCAGACCCGACAAGAGCACCACAATAAAGGTATAGCCCACCAAAATACTGCTATAAGCCTCTAGCTGAGGAATATTGGCCACCGCCAGAATAAGCGCTAGGGAAATCCCGCCACGCACACCGCCCCAGGACAAAATCGTTAAACTGCCGTTATAGCTTTTTCGGCGTATTTTGGGGAACATGGCAAATGCCAAGTGATTGGCAGCAAAGCGCGCTAGATGTAAAATAATAAATGCCACAATCCCGCCCAAGACCAGACTGGTACTCAGGTCAAGAATAAACAACTCCAAGCCAATCAGAGTAAACAGGAAGGAGTTAATAATCCCTTCAACCGTATGCCAGAAATGGTTCACGTCACCAATATCGGCATCGGCCAGAATTTCTTTCCATTTATTACCGACGATTAAGCCACCAATGACACAGGCAATCGGCGCTGAAGCATGGGCCAATAAAGCAATAAGATAAGAGCCACATGCCAATAAAGCAGTGGTCAGAATCAGTGACTCCATTTCATGCTTGCCACGCAAAATTCTTAATATTGCAAAGCCAAATCCCAGACCAATCAGTACGGCCACCACAATCTCATACAATAAAGTTTGCATGACAGCCAGTACCGTAAAGTTTTCGCCTTGCAGAACATTGAGCAAGGTCATAAATAAGGCGATACACATGGCATCATTAAATAACGATTCGCCTTCCAGCTTGACAATCAGATGATGCGGTGCGCGAACTGAACTCAATACACCTTTAATACCGATCGGATCAGTCGCCCCCAAAGCCGCACCAAGTAATAACAACACCAGTAAATCCACATGATTACCAATCAGGAACTGATAGCCATATAAAACTGCACCAAAGAACACCGCGCAAAAGACCAGCGCTAAACTTGCCAAAATACCAATCGGTCGCCAATGATTACGTAAATCTGAAACCTTAAACTTCAGTGCAGATGAGGTCAGAATAAAGCAGATCACCCCATTGATCAGAAAGTCATAAAAATCGATATTACGAACAGCCTGCTCGATATTGTCAATATTAATACTAAAGAATGGATTACCTTGTAATAAACTGGCGCCCCATTGCAAAATAAAAACAAAGATGGCCGAAACAATCGGAACACCGATCGCTTGCGGAAAACCTAAAACACGCTTATTAAACATAGTGGTGGCAATGGAAAGTGCAAAGACCACCGTGAGTAGCTGAAGAAAAAAGAAATTTCCCATTCGGTTTCCTAAAGTCGGGCGAGATGGAGCAATATGCGCCGAGCAGCATGGTCAAAATAGAGATTTGAATAGCAGAGCATTAGTAAAAAGGCATTCTAGCAAAACAAGTTTAATCCTCTTTTTATCGAATTGAGTTAAGTTTCTTTTCAGTATTTCCGAATGATGATTTAACATACAGATCAGCACTCGGCTTTTGCTTTCCCATCTTTCTATTTTGAATTTTTCTCCCATGCACCAAACTGTCAAAACCATTTTTCGTCTTTGTTTTGCGAGCGTGATTTTTCTGATCACCTTATCCTTATGTTTTACCTGCTTCGCTAAAATTCAGGAGATTCTGCAGGCAGAACAGCATTATCAGCAGGCAACCCGTATTCCCTTGAAAAGTACAACTGGCGAACAGTATGTTTTGGTATCTAATAACCAGCGACCGGACAATGCCATTTTTATTCTGATTGCAGGAAATGGTTATGTGGCCAAAATCAATTGTGAGCATTACAGTGCTTTATGTAGTGATGAGGACAATCAATCACATACCCGTCAAATCCAGAGCGTCCACCTAATTAAAGCGGGAAATCTGTTTTATATTGAAAAAATTCAATTTAGAGATAGCCGGACTGGCAAAGTCACGGCTCTCGAATATACCAACCATGATATGCAGCAGTTCTATCAAAATGACATCAACAATCTCAAATATACGGTCTTTGCCATTGCCTTGTTTGCTTTGGCCGCCTTATTTGTCAGTATCAAGATATTAAGAAATTTCCGGCGTTTTCTGCATAAATAAAAAAGGATTGCCTGCTCCACAGCTGCCCCACAATTGAATTAAGTAGATTTTGGAGATGCGAGTGTGACAAGGAGGTCACACCTTAGCCATCACGACAAGCATGTTGTGTATGGCGAACAAAAGACTTTTGCCTGCTTTTGACCTGTCAAAAGCAGGATTTCATGACGTCATAGATTCAAACTATAACCAAAGTTAAAATGATGAGAAGCAGTGGCACCTGCTCCTTTTTTATCTGGAAACAAGCTAAATATTTTGGTTAAAGGTATCGCAATTCGAAACCTGACCCGATTTCAAGCCGGTATTAAACCACTGTACGCGCTGCGCACTGCTGCCATGGGTAAAGCTGTCCGGTACCACCTGCCCGCGAGCACGTTTCTGTAAATAGTCATCACCAATTTTATGTGCGGCATCCATAGCTTCCTGCACATCTCCCTGTTCCAGAAACTGGGTGCGCTGATGATTATGGTAGGCCCAGACTCCAGCCAGACAGTCTGCCTGCAATTCTTGGCGCACTGAAAGCTGGTTACTCTGTACCTCGCTTGCCTGCTGACGTGCCTGCTGTACTTGAGAGGAAATCCCCAAAATCGTCTGGATATGATGACCTACTTCATGGGCCACCACATAAGCCTGCGCAAAATCTCCGGCCTGATCATTACGGGAGAGTTCGGTGGCATTCTGTTCCCCACTAATCCCCATCTGAGTACGCATATCTTTAAAGAATGCGGTATCGATATAAACTTTCTGGTCTGCCGGACAGTAGAAAGGTCCCATCGCCGCCTGAGCCGTACCACAACCCGAATTCACAATGCCATTGAATAAAACCAGTTTCGGGGGAACATACTGCTGATTTAACTGCTGCTGAAACACCTGAGTCCAGGTATCTTCAGTATCTGCCAGTACGGTGCCGACAAAATCAATCGACTCCTGCTGTTCAGGCGTAGGATTTTCCAGACCCCGTGTTTCCGCCGCACCCGATACGCCTTGGGTGACCTGTTTGGTGGTTTGATAAGCTTGCTGTGGATCGACGCCGAAGAATTTCCAGGCCGCAAAAGCCACAATCAACCCGATAATACTGATTCCGCCAGCTTTGGCACCACCACCGCGACGGTCTTCTACATTACTACTGACACGACGACCTTTCCAACGCATAGTTTTTTCCTTTTCTTCATCTGCTCAATTTGCAGATATTTTTGCATCTTAAGCTTTTGATGATTTGGGCCAGATTTTTTTAATCAGGCTGATGACCAGCATCACCAGCAGACCCGCTAAAATTCCCACGGCGAAATTAATCAAGGTCGGTGTCAGGGCACCTACAATATTTCCGATACTGGGAATATCCTGTACATAGCTAACACTATCTTCAGTAAAGTGGTGAATAACAGGAATAGCATGATTAATAATTCCCCCACCGACCAGGAACATCGCAGCAGTTCCAACAACTGATAAAATTTTCATCAGAATCGGGGCAAATGCCAACAAGCCGCGCCCTATTCCTTGCTTAAAATCGGACGGCTGCTCGGTCAGATGCAGACCGATATCATCCAGTTTGACAATCAGGGCAACAAAACCATAGACCCCGATGGTCATCACGATCGCGATCAGGCTTAAAACGGTAACTTTGGTCAGCATAGAGGCTGCTGCCACCGTCCCCAAGGTAATCACGATAATTTCAGCCGAAAGGATAAAGTCGGTGCGAATCGCGCCTTTGACTTTTTCATTTTCAAACTGGTGCAAATCTGTTTCAGTCTGGATCAGTTGCTCACGGGCCTGTTCAGCATCCTTGGCCTTCGGTGTATACAAGGTGTGTACGATTTTTTCCACGCCTTCATAACACAGAAACAAACCACCCAACACCAATAAGGGGTTAATCAGCCAGCCGGCAATAAAGCTGATTAACAAGGCCAGCGGCACTAAAATCAGCTTATTGACAAAAGAACCTTTGGCCACTTTCCAGACTACCGGCAATTCACGATCTGCCCGTACGCCTGACACTTGCTGTGCATTTAAAGCCAGATCATCACCGAGGACGCCTGCTGTTTTTTTGGCTGCCATTTTA
Organism: Acinetobacter sp. YH01006; assembly: GCF_013420445.1. Taxonomy (NCBI): domain Bacteria; kingdom Pseudomonadati; phylum Pseudomonadota; class Gammaproteobacteria; order Moraxellales; family Moraxellaceae; genus Acinetobacter; species Acinetobacter sp. YH01006. The sequence goes on from NZ_VOYB01000005.1 coordinate 177,090, forward strand.
CTCATCACAGCCACATCATCCAAGACCGTCGCAATATCATCTAATAATAGTAATAAACTGCTCGCCATATTTATTATCCTTATCATATTTCAGTTTATTTTAATCAAAATTCTTAAAAATATTGTATTCACTTGTTTAATTAATAAGATTTTTTTAATACAGCTTTTTTTCTGGCTGACAATCAAAAACAGAATACCGTACAATGTTGCCATTCGTTAAAATACAGCTGTAGTACTGACTACCCTTTGGAATAAATAATGAGTAATCAAGATAATCGTCCAGTGATCTTGACGGGCGACCGTCCTACCGGACAACTTCACCTCGGCCACTTTGTCGGTTCATTACGCTCTCGTGTAGGCCTGCAAGATTCTCACCATCAACACTTGTTACTTGCTGATGCTCAAGCACTCACCGATAATGCCGATAATTTTGAAAAAGTACGTCGTAACATTATTGAAGTGGCAACGGATTATCTGGCTGTCGGTATTGATCCAACTAAAACTACAATTTGTGTTCAGTCATGTTTACCTGCCTTAAACGAACTGACGATGCTTTACCTCAATTTCGTGACTGTTTCACGTCTTGAGCGTAATCCGACCATTAAATCTGAAATCCAGATGCGTGGTTTTGAGCGCGATATTCCAGCAGGTTTCTTGTGTTACCCGGTGGCTCAGGCTGCCGACATTACAGCATTCAAGGCCACTGTTGTTCCTGTGGGTGAAGATCAGATTCCAATGATCGAACAGACCAATGAAATCGTGCGTCGTCTGAACCGTCAAATCGGTCATGACCTGTTACCAGAATGTAAAGCGCTACTGTCTAATGTCGGCCGCCTCCCTGGTTTTGATGGCAAAGCGAAAATGTCAAAATCTTTGGGCAATACCATTGTGCTGGATGCGACAGATAAAGATATTAAAAAAGCCGTCAATGCCATGTATACCGATCCGAATCATCTTCGTGTGGAAGACCCAGGTCAGGTTGAAGGCAATGTAGTATTCACTTATCTGGACGCCTTTGATCCAAACAAAGAAGAACTGGAAGAGCTTAAGGCATACTACCGTCGTGGTGGCTTAGGCGATGGTACAGTGAAAAAACGTCTGGAAGGCATTCTCAAAGAATTGATTGGCCCAATCCGTGAGCGCCGTATGGAGCTTGCTAAAGACCCTGACTATATTATGGATATTTTAAAGACCGGAACAGATAAATGTCGTGATATTACCCAGGCGACTTTAGATGAAGTGAAAACCGGTTTAGGTGTATTCCGTTTCTAAACATAAAATGACCACCTAAAGCTCTTCATATGAAGGGCTTTTTTATTGCGAGGTGTTTATGCACGATAAAGCAGCAAACTCGCCCATAGAATCTCCATAGTTTTAACCTTAATTAACATCTATTAACATGAATACTGCTGAGTCAAGCCTTACCGGGTCGTATTATAGCTACATACAGTAAGGAATCAAATTTAACTCTCTCCACAGTTAAGCTTGATGTAGTTTGAAAAAACATTCCTTTTTCTACGCAATGATCACCCCAATCATTGCGTTTTTTTTGTCTTTAATTTTTTAGTATAGCGATTTAAAGCATAAAAAAACCCGCCTAAGCGGGTTTTCTAAAATTCAGCACTTATGCATTTTTATGACGCATATGCGGGAACAAGATCACATCACGGATACTTGCTGCATTAGCAAAGATCATCACCAGACGGTCAATACCAATACCTTCACCGGCTGTTGGCGGTAGGCCATATTCCAGTGCTTCTACAAAGTCTGCATCATAATGCATCGCTTCATCATCACCCGCATCTTTTTCCGCAACCTGTGCCTGGAAACGTTCCGCCTGGTCGATTGGATCATTTAATTCCGAGAAGCCATTTGCCAGTTCACGACCACCAATAAAGAATTCAAAACGGTCGGTGATGTGCGGATTATCATCATTACGACGTGCCAATGGAGAAGTTTCCGCTGGATATTCCGTAATGAATGTTGGTTGACGCAGTTTGGTTTCAACTGTTTCTTCAAACACAATCGTTTGCAGTTTACCCAGACCAAAACCTGGCTTCACTTGCTCTTTCAATTCTTCTTGAAGGAATTTTGCCAGGAACTCACGGTCATTGACATTTTCCGGAGTAAATTGCGGGTTATTTTCCAGAATTGCATCAAACATTGAAATTTTCTTGAATGGCCCTTTGAAGCTATACACTTCATCACCATAAGGCACATCAGTCGAACCCAAGATATCCAGCGCCAGTTTTTCCAGCATCTGCTCGGTCAATTCCATCAGATCTTTATAATCTGCATAGGCTTGATAGAATTCAATCATGGTGAATTCTGGGTTGTGACGCGTAGATACCCCTTCGTTACGGAAGTTACGGTTAATTTCGAACACACGTTCAAAACCACCCACTACCAAACGTTTTAAATAAAGCTCTGGCGCAATACGCAAGAACAATGGCATGTCCAGTGCATTATGATGCGTTTCAAACGGACGCGCAGAAGCACCGCCTGGGATCACATGCATCATTGGCGTTTCAACTTCCATATAGCGTTTTTCAGTCAGGAAGGCACGAATACCTGCAACCACTTTGGCACGAATTTCAAACGTTTTACGGGTTTCTTCGTTCACGATCAGATCAAGATAACGTTTACGATACTTTACTTCAGTATCATTCAGACCGTGGAACTTGTCTGGCAGCGGACGCAATGATTTGGTTAATAATTCAAAATGTTCGATGTGTACATACAGATCGCCTTTGCCTGAACGACCGATATAACCTTCGATTGCAATAATGTCGCCAAGGTCTAAACCTTTGATGGTCGCAAGTACATCTGCAGCGAGTTCTTTACGGGCGACATAAAGCTGGATACGACCTGTCATGTCCTGGATCACAATAAATGAACCACGGTTTAACATCACACGACCGGCAACTTTGACGTAGACCTTTTCGCCTGCTTCAATTTCTTCTTTAGATTTATCAGCGAACTGGTCTTGTAAATCTTGGGCATAATGCTCACGCTTAAAGGTATTTGGCCATGGGCTTTTACCAGTTTCTTGTGCCTGAGCTTCGATTTGCTTTAACTTGGCATGACGCTGTGCAATTAAATCGTTTTCGGAAATGATTTGTTCAGAAGTCGATTGAGCGTTAGTTTGCGTCATCTCTGCCTCGAATAAGATTAGTTAAAAAATAGAAGTTGCATAGAATAGCAGAAATCCTACCCGAATCGTAGCTTAAACACTCTCAGGAAGCGGCTTTTCTTTGGAAAAATCCACTATCTTGGCATTTTCCCAACCTTATCCCGTCAATCTAATCCACTCTACCAATACAATTCAGCTCGATTTGGGACCGATTATGCGATTACTTAGATGAAAGTCCTAGTGTGTGACGAGGTAGAGCCAATCACTGTACAAAAAAATGCTGGCTTAGACCAATAGCTAACTGCCTTGAATGTCCACACGTTCTACAATGATGCTCAGATTGAAGATGATGTGCCAATCAATAAATACCAATATGGCATGCCCCATAAAAATGAGTAAGATTATGTCTAAGATTTTGTTTTTACATGGCTTAGATTCCTCCAGAGAATCCACCAAGTTTCATGCAATTGATGTCGTGCATAAATATTGTATTGATGTCGATTATCGTAATCTGAGCTATAATTCGGTCGCCAGTTTTTATCATGAGATGATTGAAACCATCAAACCGGATATTCTGGTGGGTCATAATCTTGGCGGCTATTGGGCACTGAAAATGTCGCAGGCTTATCACCTTCCCTGTGTGGTGGCGAATCCCATTTTGCAACCCAATTTCAGAGATGATTATCCGGAAATTTGTCATGGCGATTTACAGCATGACATTCCGCAGTTTGCCTATCTCGAACTGGGCGATGAAATTCTGGATATGCATGCAGTTCAGGCACAGCTTGAAGACTATATGCAAATTCAGGCAGTTGATGGCGGCCATCATCGACTAGAACATCCTGAACAGATTAATACGCTGATTCAGGAAATTGAACATCATTTTATCAGACAATAAAAAGCCCCGATATTGAGGTAATGCTGATCAGTTAAGGAGTTTAGAAATAGACTCTTTAACTTTTTAGTCATTCACGGCAGAGTCTTAACTTTATAAATCAAATACTTGAAAATAATTTGTTACTTTGGTTTCGCCCAAAGTAACCAAAGGCATTTGTCGTCCGCAAAACTCGTCAGCCACCATCGACTAGTAAATTTGTCGCAGAAACAATCATTTTTAAATCTAGTCCTGCCTCAAACAGTTGCGGATGACTTTTCTACTTGTCAAATATGATCATGAATTTAAAAAAGAAAATGCCAGTCAATTTCTTAACTGACCGACATTACCGATATTGAGGAGCTTTTTTTTAAATCTACAATTTAGGCAACCGCAGCTTCAGGCTGAGATTTATCATCCAGTACTGACCAGATATCCAGACCTAATTCAGCATGCAAATCAGGAAGATCAAGAAAGATACTTGCACCTAGTACTTCATGCTGACATTTGAGTGCCAATTCATTTACCGCTTTTAAAGTTCCGCCTGTTGCCAGAACATCATCAACAATGATGACTTTCTGAGACTGAACTTCCGCAGACATTTCTAAACGATCCAGACCATATTCCAGGCTATAACCGACACCCACGACTGGAGGCGGCAATTTTCCTGCTTTACGCACCAATAACAAACCTTTTCCGGTACGTTGTGCCAACAGGCTCGCCAACACAAAACCACGTGCTTCCACTGCGATAAAGCTTTCTACTTCTGCCAGTTTGTCAGCAGGAATGCTGGCAATCAGGGCATCAGTCAATGGACCAATATTGCTCATGAAAAGTGGGGTCAAATCATAAAAGCAAATTCCTGGTTTTGGAAAATCTTGGACCGTACGAATGTGAGACCACAAAGAAGTAGACAAATTGCTCATGGGAGATCTTAAAAAAAGAAAAGGAATATGCGAATTTTAAACCTATTTCCAGCCAATGAACAAGCCGAGCTGTATAATAAAAACTCAATATTTAAGCACAAGTTATTGATTTTATTAAATTCATTTATTATAAAAATATTTAATCCAGACTTTACTGATTCTAAATTATATAAAAACCTCAGTTTTTACTGCACGACTTTGGTCTATAACGCCTCATTTAAGCTAAATTTTGCCACAGCAGCCGCTTCATCACTCCACAGCATTTGCCAGCAAAGCCGATTTGACTCATTTTCAGAGAAATACTGAATCCCAAAGTCATTCTGCTGCTAATTTCGCTGATTAAGCTTTTATTCACTTTACTTTCTGAATAGAACTGCGTAAAAATTTAGCCAAATATGTTCACTGTTAAAAAGTCATATTCTTTTAGAGTCTTGCCATTTTATGGATTTTAAGCTGACGGTTACACTTGCTCAGTTTTGGAGAGTTACATGAAAAAGTATCAATGCATCGTTTGTGGATGGATTTATGACGAGGCGGAAGGTTGGCCTCAGGACGGCATCGTGGCGGGAACCAAATGGGAAGATATCCCGGATGACTGGACCTGTCCAGATTGTGGCGTGTCTAAAGTCGATTTCGAAATGATCGAAGTCTGAGCACGCCCAGTTAAAGACCATGTCGATATGGTCTTTTTTTATGTCCTTTTTATCCTCATATAAAACAGCATGGAGAGCCCTACAGCATGGAAACGACTATGCATCCTATCGTTATTATTGGTTCAGGTATGGCAGGTTATGCTGTAGCACGTGAATTTCGCAAACTTAATCCAGAGCATGAACTGCTGATGATTTGCGCGGATGATGCGATAAATTATGCCAAACCTACCCTTTCCAATGCTTTGGTTGGCAAAAAAGCGCCTGAACAGATTGCATTGGGCGATGCTGCAAAAATGTCGGCACAACTGAATATGCGGATTGAACAGCAGACTTGGGTCAAAGCCATTCATCCGGAAGATCATCAGCTGGTACTTGAGAAAGATGGTCAGGAAAGCACACAGAATTATTCCAAACTGGTCTTGGCGGTCGGTGCCAACCCGGTACGTTTAGCCATTTCCGGTGATGCCAGTGATGACATTCATGTGGTGAATAATTTAAGTGACTATAAGACGTTCCGCAGCAATCTGGCGGCACGTGAAGATAAACGCGTGGTGATTTTAGGCGCAGGCCTGATTGGTTGCGAATTTGCCAATGACCTGCAAAATACCGAGCATCAGGTCACAGTGATCGATCTAGCACCTCAACCGCTGGGCCGTTTATTACCTGAACATGTTGCAACGGCCTTCCAGAAAAACCTTGAAGAAACCGGCATTCATTTCGTCTTGGGCACCACGGTCGAGAAGGTCTCTCGTGCTGAAAATGGTGACTATTTGGTCATGCTGGCCAATGGTCAGTCTCTCGTTGCTGATGTGGTTTTGTCTGCGGTAGGTCTACAGCCGAATATTTCTTTGGCCAAACAGGCAGATGTTCATACCAGTCGTGGAATTTTAACCACGGCGCAACTGGAAACCAATCATGCCGATATTTATGCCGTAGGTGACTGTGCTGAAGTGAATGGTACCTTATTGCCTTATGTCATGCCCATCATGCAACAGGCGCGCGCGCTGGCAAAAACCCTGAATGGCGAACATACGGCTGTACATTATCCGGCTATGCCAGTGGCAGTGAAAACGCCTGCTGCACCTTTAACTGTCCTGCCTGCACCAGTCGATGTTGAGGTCACCTGGGAAACTGAAGAGCTGGAAGATGGCATGCTGGCCAAAGCCATCGACGGTAGCGGCACTTTACGTGGCTTTGTACTCTTGGGTGCAACTGCGGGCAAACAACGTCTGTCTTTGACCAAGCAGGTTCCTGACTTGATTCCTGCTGTGGTTTAGAGGTTTAATACTCAGGATATTTTTTAAACAAAATATCCTTTAATTAGGACAGCAATTATGCACAGCGCATTACAGTTTAATCTTTCTCCATATAGTTCTTTCATGCGTGAAACCAGAGTTGATCTGGGTAATGGTGTGGAATTACATGTCGAGGTGGGCGGAAATCCGGAAAATCCTACGCTGCTCCTGATTATGGGACTGGGTGCGCAGGTGCTGTACTGGCCTGACTTTTTTTGCAAATCATTGATTGATCAAGGTTTCCATCTGGTACGTTTTGATAATCGCGATATTGGCCTGTCTTCAAAAATCCATAACAAGGGTCCACGCCTGAACACCCTGAAAATGATGAGCCGTTTTGTGCTCGGTCTGGGCAATCAGGGTGCACCTTATGACCTGTATGATATGGCTGAAGATGTCAGTCTGCTGATTGAAAAAATGGGGCTGGATCAGGTTGATGTATTGGGTGCATCCATGGGTGGCATGATTGCCCAGATTCTGGCGGCACGCTATCCGGACAAAGTCAAAAAACTGGGTTTACTGTTTACCAGCAACAATCAGCCGCTGTTGCCACCGCCCTTTCCCAAGCAACTCTTTAGTTTGATTGACAAACCGGCTTCAACAGATGAAGATGGTATTGTAGATCATAGTCTAAAACTGTTTAACATCATCGGTTCGCCAGGTTATGTCAATCATCTGGAAGCGGTGCAGACCGCACGTAAATTATATAAACGAAGTTACTATCCTGCCGGTGTACTTCAACAGTTTTTAGCAATATTATGTACAGGTTCATTGCTGCAACTGAACAAGCAAATCAAGCAAGAGACCCTGGTGGTTCATGGTGCTCGTGATCGATTGCTGCCTCCTAGTCATGGCAAGGCCGTTGCAAAAGCGATTCCAGGGGCTAAATTTGAATTAATTGATGGAATGGGGCATGATATCCCACCGCATTTTATTCCATATCTTAGCGAATTATTTGCTGATCATTTTAAATCATAAACATTAGGACACTATGGCTGCACTACCCTCCTTAAGACAGCTGTCATACCTCGTAACACTGTCAGAGACGCTACATTTTACAGAAGCTGCTCGCCGCTCATTTGTCACCCAGTCAACTTTGTCTGGCGGCATTATGGAGCTGGAGCGTTTACTCGGTGGCGTACTTGTTGAACGCGACCGCCAGAATGTTCGTTTAACGCCTCTTGGTGAACAAGTGGTTGCACGCGCACGTGTTCTACTGGCTGATGCTCAGGACTTGATGCGCTTAAGTCGTGAGATGAGTGAACCCTTAACCGGTGATTTACATCTTGGCGTGATTCCTACGATTGCTCCCTTCCTGCTGTCACAGCTGCTAGAAGAAGTGCATAAACAATTACCAAAAATCCAGTTGCATCTGCATGAAGCACAAAGCGAGAAAATTGTAGAAAAACTGGAACATGGCAACCTGGATATGGTGGCCTTGGCGCTACCTTTCGATACACGTGGCCTGAAAGTGGCCGAGATTGCCAAAGAGAATCTGTATCTGGTTTATCAAAAATCAGACCAACACGCTGCACAAGCGAATTCTCTGGAAGATCTTGATCTGTCTCGCCTGATGTTACTTGAGGAAGGTCATTGCTTACGTGATCATGCCCTGAGTGCCTGCCCGATTGGTGAGCGTAAAAATGATCATCGTTTAAAAGCCACCTCTTTGCCGACTTTAATCGAAATGGTCTCTGCAAATCTTGGTTTTACTTTATTGCCAGAAATTGCGATTTATACCAATATGATCAAAGCCAACCCTGAGATTCTGGTCAAGCCAATCAACTCTGCGCCAAGTCGCACCCTGGCATTGGTGACGCGTAAAAGTACGCCGCTACAAAGCGAGTTTGATGTGTTATTACAGATTTTCCAAAAAATCACTCAGCACAATGCTGCTTGAGCTAAAATTTTAGATGATTAAAAGGAGCACACCCGTTGCTCCTTTTTTTATATCTCAAAGTGGATATAACCAACCATCATAGACCTGCTAAAGTCTCAAGCTGACTGTTAATGTCATCGGTTTTAATCTGTAATAAATGCTATTTAAGACGAAGATGAGGTGATTATCGTTAAATCCCTATTTTTTGGGATATTCATTTTATTTTGCTTCATCCACAGTATAGCCTTCTCTTAGAATCAACAGGATTGAGCTTATTGGCTGCCCTCTTGCCTGCACCGGTTTTAGTCATCGCTTCATTTACTGACCTGAACCTGTCCAAAACTCAGACTGTACTGCAACAACTGGGCTATCAACCAGATATGCTGCTGTATGCAGACAATTTCCAATCTGCACAAGAGATGATTGCCGAACATCTGCCTAACTTGATTCTTTATCACCTGACAGAAGCCTCACAGATTCATTTCATCGGCCAGATGAAACGGCATAACCCAAATACACCTGTAGTTGCCGTATTCAAGAGTGAATCCACAGCACTCATTTATTCAGCAATCTTATCTGGTGCAAATAGCTATATCCAACCTCAGGCTTCATTCATCCAGTTTGCTGAAAGCCTGAAAATTGTCTTGCGTGGCGGTGCCTATATCCATGCTGAACTGGCAGAACATATCCTGTACCAGCTCACTGACAAAACCTGTCTCAAGGTAACCGAATTGCAGCTCTTACACTTACTCAGCCAGCAAAAAACCCCAGTAGACATACAGCACCAGCTCCAGCTGACTGACTATCAGATGTATGCTCAGGTCAAACAGATCTATCGCAAACTGCTGATATCCTCTGATTAAAACCCTTGAATGCTATTTTCTGGATAGAAAAGAGGCTGAATTTTCAGCCTCTTGAGAGCATTTATTTAAACAAGTCCAATAAAATGCGTTGAGCATTATGTGGCTTTTCACCTTCTTGCAGCTGTGCCCGCAGCCAGGTTCCATCCCCTTGTAATAACCAGGATTGCTGATTATCTTTCAGATAGTTAAGCAGCCCCTGTTGATAGATGCGTTTTTTCAACGCTTCATCTTCTACCGGGAAGCAGGCTTCGACCCGGTTAAACAGGTTGCGATCCATCCAGTCTGCACTTGAACAGTAAACCCGTGCATTACCGTTATTGCTGAAATAATACACGCGGGTATGTTCTAGGAAACGCCCGACAATCGAACGTACCCGAATATTTTCAGACAAACCTGGCAATCCCGGACGCAAACTACAAATCGAGCGGATAATCAGGTCAATCTGTACCCCGGCCTGAGAAGCTTCATAGAGTTTATTGATCAACTGCATCTCGGTCAGCGCATTAACTTTGACAATAATCTGCGCCGGCTTGCCTGCTTTGGCATTCACGATTTCATTATCAATATAATTAATGAGTTGGGTATGTAAGGTAAATGGCGCATGTAACAGCTTTTTCAGCTTGGCCATTTTCCCCATACCGGTCAGCTCCTGAAAGATACGGTGCACATCTTCACACAGGTCTTTATCCGTGGTGAGCAAACCATAATCAGTATAGATTCGCGCATTACCGGCATGATAGTTGCCGGTTCCCAGATGTACATAGCGCACCAGTTTATTATTTTCCCGGCGTACCACCAGAATCATTTTGGCATGGGTTTTATAGCCAACGATGCCATAGACCACCACCGCACCGGCTTCTTGCAGGACATTGGCCACTTCGATATTGGATTCTTCATCGAAACGTGCACGCAATTCAATCACGGCCGTGACTTCCTTGCCATTGCGGGCAGCTTCCGCCAGCACCTGCACGATTTCAGAATCCGGGCCACTGCGGTACAGGGTCTGTTTGATCGCCAGCACTTGTGGATCACGTGCAGCTTCACGCAACAATGAAATGACCGGTGCAAAAGACTCAAACGGATGATGCAGCAAGATATCCTGTTTTTGCATGGCACTAAAAATATTTTCAGATTTTTTCAGTACTTTGGGAATGATCGGGGTATGTGAATCATAGCGTAAATGTGGGCGCTTGAAATTAGACAATAAGCGCGCCAGATTGACTGGGCCTGCGACTTTATAAAGCTGCTCTTCTTCCAGATCAAATTCATTCAGCAGATATTCATAAATATGCTGCGGACAATTTTCTGTCACTTCCAGACGTACAGCACGGCCAAAACGGCGTGAACTGAGTTCGCCTTTAAGCGCCTTAGCCAAATCTTCAACATCTTCATTCAGGGCCAGATCGGCATTCCGCGTGACACGGAACTGATAGCAACCGGTCGCTGTCATGCCTGGGAACAGATCCGAAACATGTTCATGAATAATCGCGGATAGCATCACATGATGCTCTTTGCCATCAGTTAATTCATCTGGCAGACGTACCACGCGTGGTAACGAACGTGGCGCTGGCACCACAGCCAGATCAATCTGACGGCCAAAGGCATCTTTACCTTCGAGAGTCACAATAAAGTTCAGTGATTTATTCACCAGACGTGGAAACGGATGTGCAGGGTCTAGGCTAATTGGCGTCAGGACGGGCGCAACCTGTTCCTGAAAATATTTTTTCACCCAGGCCGATTGTGCCGGAGTCAGTTCACCACGGCGCAAGAAACAGATATCTTCCTCACGCAGTTTTGGCAAAATTTCTTCATTTAAAATACGGTACTGGCGTTCAATCGCAGCATGTGAAGTTTTGGAAATCTGTTCCAGCACCTGCTTTGGGGTCAGGCCATCCGGACTGCGACTTTCATTGTCCAAATCTAACTGTTCCATCATTCCTGCGACCCGAATCTCAAAAAATTCGTCCAGATTACGCGAGAAAATTAACAGGAAATTCATGCGTTCAAGCAAGGGATGTAAAGGATCGACAGCCTGTTCCAGGACGCGTAAATGGAAGTCTAAAATAGACAGTTCACGATTTATATAACGATCATTATATGTATATTCGGGCTGTGCTGAAGTAGTGCTGGCTGCCGTATTCATATCAAACCTATGCGGATTTAAAATTGTGCTTATCAGTTCAAGTATGCTTCAAATTGATGACAATTTCATAAAAAAAAGCCCAAAAACTGGGCTTTTTCTTTAAATAATTATTTAAGGCAATTCTGCATAACGCATATAACGCTGAATCATGCGCTTGCGTGCATTTAAGGCAGAGGAGTTGCGATGATCCTGAAAATATTTTGGATTGGTCAGAATGGCCGCCAGAAAGATCGCTTGATCCTGAGTCAGGCTTTGCGCAGTTTTGCCAAAATAATGTTTGGCTGCGGCTTCTACGCCATAGATATTGTCACCAAATTCAATCGAGTTTAAATAGACTTCCAGAATCCGCTGTTTCGACCACATGCGTTCCATCATCCAGGTGGCCACCGCTTCCTGGCCTTTACGTACAAATGAACGCTTATTAACCAGAAATAGGTTTTTCGCCAATTGCTGGGAAATGGTAGACCCCCCAGCCACCACCCGGCCCTGATCCCGGTTTTTATTCAGCGCAGTTTGAATGCCGTCCCAGTCAAAACCATGGTGATGAATGAATTTTCCATCTTCTGCAGTGACAATGGCACGTTTCAGATTCAGGCTGATCTCATCATAGGGACGCCATTGATGTTGAATGGCTTTGGAAGGTTCCGTCCAGTAATCAATCCGCATCATCATGGTGGTATTGACCGGATTGGTTCGCCACCAGGCCAGACTGGCAAAGATCCACAATTGAATCAGTAAAATCACACTGACGATGACTAATATCGTGCGGATCAGAAAGGCTTTCATGTCAGTGCGTTACTCCTGAAAATTTGATTTTTCGTGTTAAGCTTATTCGAAATATACAATCACAGCAAAAAAAATAGCATGTCTAAATACGCTCCCCCTGTCGTACACCGCAAACTTGAAATGCAGCTCTGGTGGATCACGGCCATTTTAATCGCGATTAATGTCGGATTATTTGGCTGGCAGGCCATCAATGGTATGGATATCAGCCAGCCGAGTACCCGAGATGCGATTCTCTGGGGTGCCGATTATGCACCTTTAACCTATTTAGCGGAACCCATGCGTTTGTTTAGCAGCATGTTTTTCCATTTTGGCCTGATTCACCTGATGTTGAATATGTGGGCCTTGTATATTTTTGGTAGTGTTGCCGAACAACTGTTTGGCCGGATGTATTTTATTGGCTTATACCTGTGTGCCGGCTTAATGGGCAGTTTGCTCAGTGGCTATATGAACATTCAGGACAGCTATGATCTGATTGCAGGGGGTGTGGCCAACCCAAGTTTATTGCCGGCGGTCAGTGCCGGTGCATCCGGTGCGGTGATGGGACTCGGCGCTTCACTGACGGTATTGGCCCTGTTGCCGATGCTGCCCCAGCAACGTTTTATTCTAGATAAAAAGACCTTGGTGATGGTGATGGGTCTGAACCTGGCCATGGGCTTTATGATCAGCGGAATCAACAATGCCGCACATATTGGTGGCATGTTGATGGGCGCTTTTTTAACCTTGCTGTGGTATGCCGGACAAAAAATGCAGCGTAGCCGCCTGATCAACCTGATCGCTTTAGTGATTGGTTTTGGCCTCTGTGTGCTGCTTTATCAACATAACTTGGCCTTGATCGAAGCAATTCGCCCACTGTGGCAAGAGATTCTCGACCTGATGCGACAACAATTGCAGCTTTAAATCATTGCCGCTTTAAATACCAGCGAATTTAAAAAGCCATGGAGATGAATCTTACTGATTCATCTCGCGCAAGCTTTGTAAGGGCGGAATGTCCGACAGATAGCTCAGACGATAACGGCCAATCAGCGCACATAACACAGTCATGAAAATCGGCAGGATAATCCAGATTTCCCAGTGTGGCTGAATCATTAAATCCATACGATAACTGGCGATTGCGCTAATCACTTCGGCAAACAGACAGGAAACCACTCCGGCAAACAGTCCGATAAAACCAATTTCCAGACTCATCATGGTTTTCAGTTTTTGTTTGGAGCTGCCAAATGACCGTAGCAAGGCCACTTCACGTTTGCGTTCATCCATGAGCAGGTTCAGACAAGCCATCAGTACCAGAAAACCGGAGATACTAACCAGCACGGCCAGAATCGTCACGATCTGCACCAGTACATTCACAATACGCTTGATCTCTTCCAGAATCAGGCTGACATCAATAAATACCGTATTGGAAAATTGCTGGATCACAGACACCAGTTTGTCCTTATCTTGTTCCGGCACATAGAAACTGCCTAGATAACTTCCGGCATTGGCATCCATGCTATTCGGGGCAAAAATAAAGAAGAAATTCGGACTAAAACTTTCCCACTCGACCGTTCTTAAATTGATGACCTTCGCTTCCAGCACACCTTCAGGCAGACTGAAACTGAGCTTGTCGCCAATATTGATACCTAATTCTTCAGCAGTATTGGCTTCGACCGATACCGTGCCGACCTGTTGCAAAACTGCGTCACCACGAATAATCACATTATCCTGTGGATAGCTGTCGGACTGGGTCAGGTTCAGCTCGCGTTTTAAAGTATTATTGCTTTTGACTAATTCTGGAGCAAAAGGCTGATCATTTTTAGCCACCAGACGCCCACGAACGTTCGGATAAAGTGGTGTACTTTTCCAGCCATTCTGCTCAATTTGAGCTTTTAGGTCTGGCATGTCAAACGGCGGCAAACCATACACAAACTGATTTGGTGTACCTTGCGGCAACTGTTGCTGCCAACGCTCTAATAGGTCTGTGCGCAATACGGCTAATACTGTAATCAGACTGAGACCCAAGGCCAAAGCGGTAATCTGTAAGGCTGTTTGAGATGGTGTTCGTACATAGGCTGACAGATTCAATTTCTGATTGCGCAGCAGTTTTAAGATCAACCATACCGTCAGATACAACACTGCACATAACACAATAATCGCGCCAATTACCCAGGCAGTCAGGAGCAGATTTTCGGTTAGAATCACGCTAAAAATAATCAGGCTCAGCGTTCCGGTCAGCAGCATCCACAGCATGGATTGCACTGATTTTTCCTGCTGGCGGATTACTCGAATTGGTGGCGTGTTCAACAGTTGCAATAGGCTCGGCATGACAAAGCCCAACAGCACCACCGCACTGGTCAGCATCGCGACTGGTAATGGCCCGAGCAGCATCGCCATAGCAGAGAATTCAATTTCTAAGTTGGGAATCAGTTGCAGCATTAACTGTAATAACCCATAACCCAGACCAATGCCGACCACCGTACCAATCGACATGGCAATCAGCAGTACTGTACCGAGCAAGGCCAGATAAGCCGATAAAATCTGCTGTTTGGTCGCACCGATACAACGCATCAAGGCAATATGATCTTGATTCTGCTGGACATAACGCTGCGCAGTGAGAGCAATCGCGATACCACATAATAAAATGGTCAGAATATTGGCCAGTTGCAGGAAGGTATCCAGGTTGGCAATCGGCTTCATTAAGCGGGTATTGCCCTCACTGGCATTGCGTAACCGGAGACTGCTTTGCTGCTCAAATTCCTGTCCCTGCACTTCTGCTGGCGTTTCAGCCGAGCCGTTTTCGGATTTGAGCTGCTGCTTGAATAAAGCTTCATATTCTTGCGTATTGTCTGGAGAACCCGCCATGAGCAAGCGATATTCTATCCGGCTACCCACCTGAATCGCATTGGTGCGTGCCACATCCGCCTGAGATATAATCACCGTTGGCGAAAAGCCAGAAAATCCGAGCTCCTGATTAGAATCCTGTTCAATCTTGGCTGTGACTTTAAACGCCGCATCGGCAATATTCAGCTGATCGCCCAGTTTGACTTTGAGCAGGTCCATAGCCCGTGGACTGAGCCAGATTTCACCCGATTGAATCTTCGTTTTTGCAGGTTGCAGCTGCAGCTCGCCACGCAAGGGAAAAGCCTGATCAATGGCTTTGACATTGACCATGACAAACTGTTCATCGGTATAGGCCATGGTGCTAAAGAAAGTGACTTCTGACTGCTGTAAATCCAGCTGTTTGGCCTGATCACGCCATTCTTTTGGTAGAGGCTCATTGTCCGAAAGTACCAGATCACCGGCCAGCATTTCTGCGGCCTGCAAGGCCACTGCATTCTGAATCTGTTCATTGCTAAACTTGAGCGCTGTTGTTGCACTAATCGCCAAAGTTAAGGCAATAATTAACAGATAAATTCCGGTACTTTTAAAACTTTGTGTGAGTAGAGGACGAAATAGAGGGTTCATCTCACCCTCCACTCGGATGTTCAATCAGCTGGCCATTCAGCAGTTCAAAATGTCGCTGGCATTGCTGTGCCAGTTTGCGGTCATGCGTCACCAGCACCAAGGTCGTACCCAGTTCCCGATTCAACTGAAACAAAAGCTGTTCAATTTCCTTGGCAGTTTCACCGTCGAGATTGCCTGTCGGTTCATCGGCAAAAATAATTTTCGGTTCACTGACCAGTGCCCGGGCAATCGCGACACGCTGCTGCTCCCCGCCAGACAGGACTTTCGGGGTTTGTTGTGCCTGTCGATCCAGACCAACTTTATGCAGTAGCGCCAAGGCTTTTTGTTCAGCTTCTGCATATTTGAAACTGGGCTGTAAACGCAGTGGCAACATGACATTTTCAAGGGCAGTCAGATGCGGTAACAGTTGAAAAGACTGAAACACAAAACCGATATTTCTCAAACGTACCAACGCACGTTGTTCTTCATTCAAGGTAGAAACCGACTCGCCACTGACGATGAGCTGGCCTGAACTGGCCTGATCCAGCGTTGCCAGAATGCCTAGCAATGTGGATTTTCCCGAGCCGGAACGACCGGTAATTGCCACCTGCTCGCCTGCCATAATCTCCAGATCAAGATCCTCAAAAATAGTCAGCTGTTTTTGTGAAAGTTGTATCTTTTGTGTCAATTTCTGGGCAGAAATAATCGCCTGTGGCATGATGTTCGAATCGTTGCTACTTTGAATCATACGTGTCCTATATGAAAGATCTTAATCAGAAAACTCGGGTATTGTCTTACTTGTTTTTGCTCAGTCTGTGCCTGTTACCGCTCGGGGTATCAGCAAAGACGATTATGATTTTAGGTGATAGTTTAAGTGCTGGTTACGGTATTCAGCCACAACAAGGCTGGGTACATTTATTACAAAAACGTTTAGAGCAACAGTATCCGAAACAGCATAAAGTGGTCAATGCAAGTGTCAGTGGAGAAACCACCAGCGGAGCGCTGGCCAGACTGCCGAAACTGTTGCAGACGCATCGTCCAGACCTTGTGGTGATTGAGTTGGGGGGTAATGACGGCTTACGTGGACAGCCGCCGCAAATGATTCAAAAAAATTTAGCCAGCCTGATTCAGCAAAGCCAGAAAGCCAAGGCCAAAGTCGTGGTATTTGGTATGAAGATGCCGCCTAATTATGGACAGGCCTATAGCAAGGCCTTTGAAAATAATTATAAGGTAGTGAGCCAGCAATATAAGGTGAAATTGTTACCGTTCTTTATGCAGGGTGTGGCCGGCAATAAAACCCTGATGCAAAAGGATCTGATTCATCCAAATGCCAAGGCACAAACCATCCTGCTAAATAATGCCTATCCATACATTAAAGGCGCTTTATAAAGCGCCTTTAAATTATTTTAGATTGTATTTAAATAAATTTTGCCTAAAAATCAAAGAACAATACTTCACCTGTTTCCAGTGAATATTCAGCACCGACCACTTTGAGTTGTCCTTGCCCAATCAGGTTTTCTAATACTGCTGAACCATGACGTAGTTGGTTAACCGATGCAAATACATTAGAACGCACGGCATGCTTGGACAATTTTGCCAAGTCATTTTTCAGTTCAGTTTGCATTAAGGTTTCAACTGAAGGACGTACTCGATTCACAATCGACATCAGGTTTGCCGACGGCGGGCAATCTGGGCACATTAAGGTATCAATGGTGGCCTGGATCGCGCCACAATGACTATGACCTAAGACTACAACAATAGCGCAGTCATAGCGTTCCGCCGCAAATTCAACACTCCCGACCTGTGATGGTGCGACAATATTGCCTGCAACACGAATCACAAAAAGATCACCGAGACCCTGATCAAAAACCATTTCAGCTGGGACACGCGAATCTGAACAGCCCAGTACAATTGCAAATGGGTTCTGATCCTCTGCCATTTCTGCGCGCTGTTGGTGGCTCAGTTGTTTTGGATGCGAGGTATCACCGCTGACAAAACGTTGGTTCCCTTGTTTAAGACGTTCTAAAGCTTCTTGAGCTGTGAGCATTCTTTTCTATCACCGATGTTTTAGTTGCAATATTTTACTGCCAGTTTTTTTGAATGTCACTTGCAAAAAATCTTAGCTGCTTAAATTTTTAACATTTATCTAATTTCATTTCAGCAGGGGTTTTATGTGCAGCACATCACATTTTCAAATCATTCAATGCTGTTCAGCAAAAAACTAATGGGTGACAAGCGCCAGGATTGATTTAAAATAGAATGAAGAATAATGTTTTTATTTGACTGAAATAGCAAATTTACAACATGGAAGTATTTGAGCAATTTGCTCGCTGTGTATTTTTTGGGGAATGTGCCAATGAAGAAAATAATAAAGTTGCGCTCGAAAATAATCTGCTCGACCTTAGTCGCGTTTACGATGGCATTGCCGAGCTTTGCACATAGTCAATATATGTTTAGCCAGCCGAATGAAAAGCCTGCCAAAATATTACAACAACATCTGCTGCAGGAACGAACACAGGCTGGACTTCAATCCAAGACACTTAAAATCGGTGATGTGACCTGGAGCTACAGTGAAGGTGGTGCAAAGAACAAGCCTTCAATTCTGCTGATTCATGGTCTGGCAGGAACGCGAGATAACTGGAATCGGGTCGCACAGTTTCTGACTCCACATTATCATGTGATTATTCCTGACTTGCCGAGCAACGGCGATACCAAGATTCCAGAGAGTTTCGATGTTTCTGTGCCCAATGTGACTTTTCAGATGCGTTTATTCATTGAAACCTTAAATGTAGACGAGAATTTACATATTGCCGGACATTCCCTGGGGGGATCGATTGCCACGGTCTATGCCTCACAATATCCCTTCGATACGCAAAGCCTGTTTTTAATCAATAGTGCCGGCCTGTATAAAATGGGCAATACGCCCTATACCAAAGACCCGCAAGCCCTAAAAGACCTGATCGTCAGCAAGCCCGGTGATCTGCAAGATGTCTCCAGACAGCTGATGCAGAACCCGCCGGTGATTCCTTATCAGCTCCAGTATGCACAGGAAAAACTGCTGATTTCACGTTCTGAGCAGACCAGTAAATCGATTGATCAGGTCGTGATGCTGAACCGGATTTATACACCAGAAACCTTTGCCCGCCTGACCCGCACAGTTGAAGCACCGACCTTGATTTTATGGGGCAGACAGGACCGGATCATCAATGTCGAAGTGGTTAAAGAACTGCATGCCCTGTTGAAACGTGCCGAAACGCCGGTGATTCTGAACAATGTCGGGCATATGCCGATTCTGGAAGCAGAAAAACAGGTGGCACAACATTATTTGCCTTTTCTGGCCAAGACCCAGACCCTAAAAAACCCGCTTGCTGATAAACTCATTCCTTTAAATTAAGTTTCAGAGCCGTTATGCAGAAACACCCGATGATTGAGCAGTTGATCGATGCTCAACTTGATTTTCTCGATCAGGCATTTTCTCAATCTGAAACGATTCAAACTGAGTTTCATGCGTTTTATCTGTGGTTGCGTAAACAGAACCTGAAAGATCTATGGAGCTGTGATCTGATTCATCAGCTTTTACAAAAACAGATTCTGGATACTGCTGCCAGCAGCTTTCTGATTGAGCAGATTGCTGAGCATATCCGTTTTGCACTGGTACATCCGGCCAACGATACGACCAAAATTGCCGATGTGATTCCAGTCCTGACCGTGGATAAAATCGCACAATATGTTGCCAGTAAAAGTGGCCATCGTCAGCGTCTGATTAAGACCGTCGTGAATAATCCGGCATTTTCGGCCATGATCACGCAACTGATCCAGCATTCCATTCAGGATTATCTGGATAATTCTGTCATCGCTAAAAGCGTGCCCGGGGTTTCCCGTTTTATGAAAATGGGCAAGTCGGTACTGGAAAATGTCACCGATACGGATCTGGACAGTACTATTGCGCGTTATCTGCAAAAGAATATTTTAAAACTGAGCCAGATGAGTGAACATGTGCTGAACCAGCACTTTGATGATGAAAAACTCTATCATTTTCAGGCCAATCTCTGGCATAAAATCAAAGATATGCCGGTATCGGTCGTGAAGAATTATATTGAATTGCAGGACCTGAATCAGACAGTCGGTTTAGGACATGAGATCTGGGATCACATACGCCAGACGGACTATCTGCAGCAGCAAGTTCATGATGGCATTCATACCTGGTATGTACGCAATCAGGCCCATACTTTTGACCAGTTATTACGTGATCTGAATATTGATGAAGCTCTAATCCAGCATGAATTGCAGCAACTGCTCAGTCCGGTAATCCAGCAGATGGTTTCACAGGGTCATTTACGTGAACGTGCCCGCATCTATCTGGAACAGTTTTATTATCATGAAGATACTTTGAAGATTCTTAAAGTATAAAGCTTAAAAAGCCGCTCGAGAGCGGCTTTTTAAATTGTTTAGAAGTTATAGGTCAGTCCGACAAAGACTTCCTGACGATCCAGATAATAATCATTTGAAGCATTTACTAATTTTTTATCAAATAAATTATTGAGACCACCTCTAACAGTCACTTGATCGTTCACTTCATAATTCGCAGATAAGTTAAATACCGTATGTGGTTTTTGCATCACCACCGTATCTTCAATACTTGCCGTATATTGTTCACCGGTATATTGCGCTGCAAGTTCCAATGAAAGTGGATCAGTGGGAGTCCAGTTGAGTGCACTATAAACGGATAACTCGGGAATCGTTGAAAGATTTCTGCCAGTCACTAAGTTTTTTGATTCAAAATAATAGGTTGCATTGGTCTTCCAGCTTAAATTCTCTAAGAGTGGTAATGCCACACTTGCTTCCAAGCCCCGTACACGCGCTTTTTCAGCATTTTGATATTGTGTCCACCACACCCCATTAATTTCTCCTAAAGCACGATATTCAATTTTATTTTTAAAATCTGTGTGGAAATAAGTTAAACCGAGATCAAAATCATTTTGAGCAAAATTAAATCCAAGTTCATAGTTGGTACTTTCTTCAGGCTGCAGGTCTGCATTACCCGCCATATAACATCCGCCCGATACATAGCCTAAAGGTTTCAAGGATGTACATCCATTCCCCCCTGAACGCGTCGCTGCACCTGCAGTATTCTCTTTGAGTGAAGGAGCTCTAAAGCCCTGAGCAACACCACCTTTAATGGTCAATGCATCATTTGGTTGCACCACCAAATAAGCACGTGGACTATTATGTGTGCCAAATTTATCGTGATGATCAAAACGATTACCAAGGGTCAAATTGACTTGATCATTAAAAACAATTTTATCTTCAACGAACAATGCCCAAGTATCTCCTTCTAGCTCTGAACCATATTCTTTGCCGTCATAACTTGGAATAGCCAGCCCAATATTACGGGTATTAACCAGTTCTTCTGATTTCCATTGACCTCCCACTGTCGCAACATGCTCCACACCTAATTTAAACGGAATATTGAGATTAGCTTCTACAATGCTTTCCTTGGATTTTTGTGTGGTCGGCCCAGTCTCTGTCACCTGACTTTGATCATAATCATTGTAGTAAGCCGTAATTTTTGAATCACCGAAACCCCATTGAGCATCATGTGATAGAGACACTGAACGATGTTCTAACTCAGATGGACCCCATGCTAATAAAGCCTGTTCTTTACCATCCACCACCTGAGGCGTGGTCGAGGCATTATTCTCTTGCAAGCCATAACCCAGCTCTAAAGATAAGCTATGAATATCGTTCGGCGTATAATCAAACTTTAAGTTCGCATTCTGATCATGACTACCCGATTGTCCGGTTGCTTTACTTCCTGCCATTCCGGGAAGATTACGGTCAGAGGTTTGATAGCCTTGATCCGCTTCCTGTTCAGTGATCCCGACTGTGGCACGCATACCTAGTGTATCGGTTAAAGGGCCATATCCCACGAGTCCTGATTGAATGGTTCGCCCTAAATCCGAAGATGTCGTTGGCATGGTATGGTTTAAGGTCAATGAGCCACCCCATTCTGAAGGGATTTTTTTGGTAATGATGTTGATCACTCCACCCATCGCATCAGAGCCATATAAAGAAGACATGGGTCCACGTACAACCTCAATACGTTCAATCATTTCTGGTCTCACCCAGTTTAGATCTTGATGTCCTAGGTTTGCACGATAATTGGTATCTCGAGAAGAGCCCACACGTTTACCATCAATTAAGATCAGCGTGTAATTGTCAGGCATCCCGCGTAATTGTATTTTTGAACCTGCCCCATTTGAACTTAGGCCCCCTGTTACGCCGGGCACGCGTTTCAAGATATCGGCCAGACTTGAAACAGGCTGTTTCTGTATGTCTTCTGCCGTAATGACACTAATTGAAGCTGGCGCAGATTTAACATCAACTGCCTGTCCACTCGCAGTCACCACAATCGTTTGTAATTTGGTCGCATCAGCCTGTACGATTCCCTCTTTTTCTTCAGTAACTTGGTCTTGCGCTTGGACTGAAACAGTCATTGCTGTAAATACTGCGAAAGCTAAAGTTGTTTTTAAGAAGGGCTTATTCATACCTTGCACGTCCTAAGAGTTATGAAGAGATCATGTTTATTCGGTTGCGAAGTGTAACAGGGATTTCCACAAATGCAATTACTATTGATAATTATTATCATTAACATTTATTAAACTTAAAGCCAGATATAAAAAAACCTCGAAAGTTCGAGGTTTTTTAGAATGCGATAAATGAACTGTTCTATAGAACAGCTTATTTCATATACGCACCTTCAGATTGGCTATGATCCGTTTCATCAACGACATGCATCAATTCAGGAATATGCTGCTTTAGCGTGGTTTCTACCCCTTGTTTCAAGGTGATATCAATCGCTGAACAACCCTGGCAACCACCGCCAAATTTAAGCACCGCTGTTAAGCCATGCTCTGGGTCTTCTTTGACTTCAACCAGTGCACAGTTACCGCCATGCCCTGCCAGACCCGGGTTAATTTCAGACTGCAATACATAGGTAATACGCTCTTCTACCGATGCATCTGGCCCCACACGTGGCACTTTAGAGTTCGGTGCACGGAAGGTCAACTGACCACCAAAACGGTCTTTGTTGTAGTCAATCACGGCATCAAGTAAATACGGAATAGATGGCGAGTCGATAAAAGCAGGGAACTCAGGATATTCCTGCTTATAATCTGTCGGCACAACTTCATCAGGTGCACTATAGGCCATGCAACATTCAGCGCGAGGAGTACCCGGATGTTCTACAAAAACACGCACACCAATACCCGGGGTGTTCTGTTTATCCAGTAAATCCTTTAAATACTCTTGTGCTGTTGGTGTAATCAATAAGTTGGGAATTTCACCAACAACTGGAGTGCTGCTGTTCTCAGTCGACATAACAATAATTTCCTCAAGCTCAGACGGCTATTTTAACTGAAGATCGGGGGGAATTTTTAAAAATCAACTAAAATTGTCGGATTTATTATAAAAGTACAACTTTAGTGCAATTTTAATGGCATGATAATTGGCAAATAGGCACCATTAGAATTACTTTATATGCTTGATTTACCTTTTAATCACACCGTTACCATTATTCTGATCACCTGTATTGTGTCCTTTATTGCCTTCTCTAAAGAGACGGTGATGAATCGCCTGATTTTCTGGCCACCGGCACTGCAACGTGGACAATATGACCGCTTTATTAGCCATGGTTTTATTCACGCCGATGGAACTCACCTGCTATTCAATATGATTACCCTGTTCTTTTTTGGCAGTGTGATCGAGAGCTTTTATCGTCAGTATTTATATGATCTGGGTTTTATTCTGTTCTATCTGGGCGGTCTGATTGCAGCTATTATTCCAAGTTATCTGACCCATAGAAATAATCCGCGCTGGGCCAGCCTTGGTGCATCAGGTGCAGTCTCTGCGGTGCTGTTTGCCTATATTCTGTTTGAACCGTGGAAGCTGATTTTCGTGTTCTTTATACCGGTTCCTGCGATTATTTTTGCCGTGCTCTATGTGGCTTATAGCATCTGGTCAGGCAAAAAAGGCAATAGCAACATTAATCATAGCGCGCATTTGTGGGGAGCAGCCTACGGCGTGATCATGACCATTATTCTGGAGCCACGCCTGATTCCGCATTTCCTGAATAAACTGATGCAGGTTCCGTTTTAATCAGGGTTATTGAAGGCTAGAGAAATAAGGCTACATATAAGATAAGTCTGATATTTCCGCTAAAAATAAATAAGAGAGCCATGGCTCTCTTATTTATTTGAAACATCTCGTAATATATTAAAAAGTCATGATGTCACTTATTGCCAATCTTGGAGTGAATTTTGCAGCGATAATGTATACATCTGTATATTAATTACTGTCATTTACGAGATATTTTGCATGTCCACTACACCAGACGGTCTTCAATTTCCACTTCAGTCCAATCAACAAAAACCAAGTAGCTCAAAAACAGGACGCGCGATCATCGCAGCAGCTTTGGCCAATGTGAATCAGCACAGTGCTGCACAGGCACAATCAGAAAAAAACTGGCGCAAACAATATACCGTGCATTTTAAGCAACTGGTCGAGCAAGGGCTAAGCTCGCCTGAAGCCAGCCTGAAAATTGCTGAAGATGGTCTGGCACAGGCGCATCAGACCTTTGAATTTTACCGTGATGGCCAGAAGCATTTACTGAAAGATGCCCTTACCTTGCCCGCCGATCAACTACATAGCTTTAAATTGACGGGAAGCAGTCAGGCTGCACCAGAATGGTATGTGCCCTACCACGGCCAGAAGCTGCAAGGCTATGCCTTATTGGAGCAGATTGAACGTTGGGAAAACCAAGGTATTATGGAAAGCAGCCATGCCAATGCCCTGCGTGAATGTGTGGCGCGCCCAGAATGGTTTGATTTGTCAGATCGAACCATGGTGCTGTTTGGTGCTGCATCTGAAGCTGGCCCTTTGACCTGGCTGGCAAAATGGAAAGCCAATATTGTGGCGATTGACCTGCCCAGCACCTGGGTCTGGGGCAAGATTGTCGATACCATCAGCCAAGGCAATGCCACGCTGTATGCACCCTGTACTGAAGCACTTGCAGAAGATACGCCTGACGATGTTCTAAAAGAAAAACTCGGTGCCAATCTTTTGACTCAGATTCCCGAGATTGCCAAATGGTTATTACAATTCGAACAGGATCTGGATCTGGCTGCAATTGCTTATCTTGATGGTGAAAAGCATGTCCGTGTTTCGATGGCAATGGATGCCATTATGCAGCATGTCAGCCAGCACAAAGCCAATACCAGCCTGATGTATATGTGTACGCCGACCGATGTATATGCTGTTCCAGCTGAAGTGATCGAAGCATCAAAAGAAAAATATGCGGAACGCTCTAAGGTACAAACCCTGATTTCCAAAGGTGTTTCGACTTTAAGCCGTCAACACTTTTTCCAGAAAAATGGCCATGAGCTGATTCAGTCTGGTGATCAGGCTTATGGGATTTGTGACTGCCTGGTCGTTGAACAAGGTCCAAACTATGCACTGGCCAAACGCATTCAACAATGGCGTGCTACTTTAGCTCGCGCTCAGGGTCAACGTGTCAGCATCAATATCGCTCCATCTACAACCACGTATTCAGTCACCAAGAATCCGCTATTAAAAGCCGCGTTCAACGGTGCCAGTCTGTTTGATGTCGAAGCTTTTGCACCTGAAACCACAAATGCACTGATGGCAGCCCTGTGGATTCATGATCTGCGTAATGCTACCTCTGTGGCCAATCCTGAAGTGAAGCTGAATCATCCACTGGAATTGATGATGCAGGGTGCGAATCATGGTGGTTTGTGGCGAGTGGCTTATCTGGCGCGAACTGCATTACCTTTTGCTGCCCTGTATGGTTTTGCGACAGAGAAGTTACCCAAGGGATTATTGAGTAAGCTTAAGAAGTAATTGATTTCCTTGACTCTACCCTTCTCCTAGAGTCAATATTATTTTTATTCAAAATTCTCCCCCTCTCCCCAACCCTCTCCAAGGGAGAGGATTTTAAAAAACTTCATAAAAAAACGCTGCAAAAGCAGCGTTTTTTACTTATCTAATAATATTAGAAAACTTTAAGTAACAACCAGTACAAAGTACCTGATAAACAAATTGTGGCGGGTAAAGTGAAAACCCAGGCAGACAGAATGGTTTTCACCATCTGGAAGTTCAGACCTGACTTATTCGCCACCATGGTACCTGCAACCGCAGAGTTCAATACATGAGTGGTCGATACCGGCATCCCGAAACCATCCGCAGCCGCAATGGTCGACATCGCCACCAGTTCAGCAGACATACCCTGACCATAGGTCATATGCTGCTTACCAATACGCTCACCGACTGTCACCACAATACGCTTCCAGCCAACCATAGTACCCAGACCCAGCGCCAGAGCAACGGCCACTTTCACCCAGGTCGGGATGTATTGCAAGAATGAATCCAGACTGTCACGGTATTGATCTACCGTTTTGTCCTGTTCAGCCGTCATTGCAGGTAAAGCTTCTGCTTTGTCCAAACGCTTGAAAGCCGTGGTACTTAAGTACATGTCATTCCGGAATTCTGAAACCTGTGCTTCAGGCACTTCCCTAATGCTGCTATAGCTACCGACTTTTTCACCTAAATGATCTGTGAGGCTCGCCAATGCAGGCACCACTTCAGGGGTGATTTCTTTGGTTTGGATATAAGTCGTGATGATCTGACGCGCTTTTTCATCTTCAATATCCGCATGGTCTGGATAAATCGCATTGGCCGTTTGCGCAGACAATTGACCAAAAGTCTGGATATGCTGTTGATCTAGGTTTTTGTTGAGTGAGTACGCCATTGGTACACAGCCAATTAAAATCAACATGATCAGCCCCATGCCTTTTTGACCATCATTTGAACCGTGCGCAAAGCTGACACCGGTACAGGTAAAGATCAAAATGGCACGAATTAAAGGGGGTGGCGGTTTATTACCTTCAGGTGGCTGGAACAGCTCCACCTGTTTCTTGAAGATTTTTTTCACCAGCAAGAACAGCACAGCGGCAAATGCAAAACCGATTAAAGGCGAAAATAACAGCGCCTTACCGACTTTCATCACCTGCTCCATGTCTATACCCGATGCACCGCTGCTCGCGTGCAGAATGTAGTTCATGATGCCCACCCCCAGAATCGAACCGATCAGGGTATGTGAGCTTGATGCAGGAATACCAAGAAACCATGTTCCCAGGTTCCAGACAATCGCAGCGATCAGCATGGCAAACACCATGGCAAAACCTGCTCCGGAGCCGACATTCATGATCAGCTCAACAGGTAACAGTGCAATAATACCGTAAGCCACCGCACCACTGGCCACCATAACCCCAAGGAAGTTACAGAAACCGGCCCACATTACAGCGACAGGCGCAGAAAGTGCATTGGTATAAATGACCGTGGCAACCGCATTGGCAGTATCGTGGAAGCCATTGACGAATTCAAAGCCCAGCGCAATAAACAATGCCGTCGCCAGGAGAATAATTGAATATAAACCCAGTGCAGGAACATGCGCTAAATCGGCAGACAATTGAAAACCGATATAAATAAGAGTAGAGATAATGACAGTTAGAAAAACTGGCATAAAGAATTTTGGTGTCGGCACGTGAACATTGGTCGACTTGTGCGAAGCCGACTCGTGTGCTGAATCTATGGGAGTTTGATTAGGATTCATGCAAGCAGGAATAGAGGATTCAAGAATTCCCCTATTGTTCAGTTAAATTGTGACAATTATATGACAAACTGCTGTCATATGAAGCAATAATTTAGATTTTCTTACTGCTGTTCGTCCTGTTTAATCCCGAGTAAAACACTGCTGTTTGATTCAATAAATCATCAACTTAAGATAAAATTCCAGCTTTTCAGAACTCAAAAACGTGTCCTGTTTTTGCGCTTAAAGCTTTGAAACTCCCTCTACGCTTAAGATGACAATAATTTCTATGTACAGAGCATAGTCAATAAATATGACAATTTCATGAATAAAAGCATCAGCTTAATTTTTCAAATATATTTTTGCCAGTTTTAGCCAGATCCCATTTTAAAGCTGAATACTGCATAGACCGGATAACAAAAACCTGTCTTGTTCTAACTGACTTATCAAATTTTCATATCATGCATATCCATCATTCTGAGAAAGGAGGCGCAGAATTCAAGCATTAATTCTGCTAATATGGACGATGTTTTTTGATTTCTACTGAGAAAGTTTGAATGTCGACACTTGCCACCTTAAAAGAACTTCTTGCCAAGAAAATTTTAATTATCGATGGTGCGATGGGTACCATGATCCAGCGCCATAAACTGGAAGAAGCCGATTACCGTGGCGAGCGTTTTGCTGATTGGGCTTATGATCTGAAAGGCAATAACGACCTGCTCGTTTTGACACAACCACAAATCATTCAAGGTATTCATGAAGCTTACTTGGAAGCTGGCGCCGACATTATTGAAACCAATACTTTTAACGGTACGCGGGTTTCGATGTCTGACTATCATATGCAAGATCTGGTTCCCGAGATTAACCGTGAAGCCGCGCGTCTGGCCAAAGAAGCCTGTGCCAAATATTCAACCCCAGAAAAACCACGTTTTGTGGCAGGTGTGATTGGTCCGACATCACGTACCACGTCTATTTCTCCAAACGTTAACGATCCAGCCTTCCGCAACATCACTTTTGATGCCTTAAAAGTGGATTATATTGAATCAACCAAAGCGCTGATTGAAGGTGGTGTCGACATCATCCTGATTGAAACTGTATTCGATACTTTAAATGCCAAAGCTGCGATCTTTGCGGTGAAAGAAGTCTTTAAAGAATTGGGCTATGAACTGCCAATCATGATCTCAGGCACCATCACCGATGCATCTGGCCGTACCTTAACCGGTCAAACCGCAGAAGCGTTCTGGAACTCGATGCGTCATGCAGAACCGATCTCGATTGGTTTTAACTGTGCGCTTGGTGCAGATGCGATGCGTCCACACGTCAAAACCGTGTCGGATGTAGCGGATACTTTTGTTTCAGCACATCCTAACGCTGGCTTGCCAAATGCCTTCGGTGGATATGATGAAACACCGGAAGAAACTGCAGCTTTCATTAAAGAATTTGCGGAAAGCGGTCTGATCAATATTACCGGTGGTTGCTGTGGTACCACACCGGATCACATCCGCGCAATTGCACAAGCAGTGGAAGGCATTAGCCCGCGTCAAATTCCTGAGATTGCGCCAGCTTGTCGTTTAAGCGGTTTAGAACCATTTAACATCACCCCAGATTCACTGTTCGTGAACGTCGGTGAACGTACCAACGTCACTGGTTCGAAAAAATTCCTGCGTCTGATTCGTGAAGAAAACTTCGCCGAAGCACTCGATGTTGCCCGTCAGCAGGTTGAAGCCGGTGCACAAGTTATCGATATCAACATGGATGAAGGCATGCTGGATTCACAAGGTGCCATGGTGCACTTCCTGAATCTGATTGCGTCTGAGCCGGATATTTCACGTGTGCCGATCATGCTCGATTCTTCTAAATGGGAGATTATCGAAGCAGGTTTGAAATGCGTGCAAGGTAAAGCCGTGGTGAACTCGATTTCCTTAAAAGAAGGTTATGACGAGTTTGTCGAACGTGCCCGCCTGTGCCGTCAGTACGGTGCCGCAGTGATTGTGATGGCATTTGATGAAGATGGTCAGGCCGATACAGCCGCTCGCAAAAAAGAGATCTGTAAGCGCTCTTATGATGTGCTGGTCAATGAAGTGGGCTTCCCTGCTGAAGATATTATCTTTGACCCGAACGTGTTTGCGATTGCGACAGGGATTGTAGAACATAATAACTATGCGGTTGATTTCATTGAAGCGACTGGCTGGATTAAAGAAAATCTGCCCCATGCCATGATTTCAGGTGGTGTCTCTAACGTCTCGTTCTCATTCCGTGGTAATGAGCCAGTACGTGAAGCGATTCACTCAGTATTTTTGTACCATGCCATTCAAAAAGGCATGACCATGGGGATTGTGAATGCCGGCCAAATGGCGATTTATGATGACATTGATAAAGAATTAAAAGCTGCCGTTGAAGATGTGGTTCAAAACCAGAATCAAGGCGAAAGTGGTCAGGATGCAACAGAACGGCTGCTGGCTGTCGCTGAAAAATATCGTGGTCAAAGTGGTACGCAAAAAGCCGAAGAAAATCTTGAGTGGCGTAATGAATCTGTTGAGAAACGTCTTGAATATGCACTGGTCAAAGGCATCACAACGTATATCGATCAGGATACTGAAGAAGCGCGTTTAAAATCAACCCGTCCACTGGATGTGATTGAAGGCCCATTGATGGCAGGTATGAACGTGGTTGGCGACCTGTTTGGTGCCGGTAAAATGTTCTTGCCACAAGTGGTAAAATCTGCGCGTGTGATGAAGCAGGCAGTGGCTTGGCTGAATCCGTTTATTGAAGCTGAGAAAACCCAAGCTGAAGCCAAAGGTAAAATCCTGCTGGCGACGGTAAAAGGCGATGTACACGACATCGGTAAGAACATTGTCGGCGTGGTGCTGGGCTGTAACGGTTATGACATCGTGGATCTGGGCGTGATGGTGCCGTGCGAGAAAATCCTGCAAACCGCAATTGATGAAAAAGTCGATATTATCGGTTTGTCTGGTTTGATTACGCCCTCTCTGGACGAGATGGTCTTTGTTGCCAAAGAAATGCAGCGTAAAGGCTTTAATATTCCATTGATGATTGGTGGTGCAACCACCTCTAAAGCCCACACCGCTGTAAAGATTTCACCGCAATATCAAAATGATGGTGTGTACTACACAGCTGATGCTTCACGTGCCGTGGGTGTGGCAACACAATTGCTTTCTGCCGAGATGAAACCAAAACTGGCAACGGACTATGCGGCGGATTATGAAAAAATCCGTACACGTTTAGCCAATAAGCAGCCGAAAGCCGCCAAACTGTCTTATGCAAAATCAATTGAAAATGGCTTTAAAATTGATTTTGGTGCACACACTCCAGTAAAACCTAACTTCATTGGTTCGGAAACTTTCACCAATTATCCACTTGAAACCTTGGTGGAATATTTTGACTGGACACCGTTCTTTATTTCTTGGAGTCTGGCGGGTAAATTCCCGAAAATCCTGGAAGATGAAGTAGTGGGCGAAGCAGCACGTGACTTGTTTGAACAAGCACAAATTATGCTGAAAGATATCATCGAGAATAAACGTTTCGATGCGCGTGCCACCTTCAGCATTTATCCTGCCAACCGTGTGGCAAGCGACACTGTTGCTGTGGCAGATGAAAATGGCAATGTGACCCATACTTTTGAACATCTACGTCAGCAGTCGGATAAAGTGACAGGCAAAGCCAACTATTCTTTGGCGGACTTTATTGCACAGAAAGATGTGGCTCAGGATTATTTGGGTGGTTTTACAGTTTCAATCTTTGGTGCGGAAGAGCTGTCGCAAGAATACAAAGCCAAAGGCGATGATTATTCTGCAATTATGGCGCAGGCTTTAGGTGACCGTTTTGCGGAAGCATTTGCTGAACATTTGCACCAGCGTATCCGTAAAGAATTTTGGGGCTACCAAGCAGATGAACAATTGTCGAATGAAGATTTGATTAAAGAGAAGTATGTCGGTATTCGTCCCGCACCGGGTTACCCTGCGTGTCCTGAACATTCTGAAAAAGCGCCACTCTTTGACTGGTTAGCTACAACTGACAAGATTGGAACTTACTTAACCTCTAGTTTTGCAATGTGGCCACCTTCATCAGTCAGCGGTTTCTATTATGCAAATCCTGAAACTGAATACTTTAACGTGGGTAAAATCTCTGGCGACCAATTGGAAGATTATGCGAAGCGTAAAGGCTGGACCTTGGATGAGGCGAAACGCTGGTTAGCGCCGAATTTGGATGATTCGATTTCTTAAGCTCCCCCCTTGCGAAACTTAGTTTCTCACCTTTGATAAAGGGGGAAGAATCCATTCGTATCGAATAAAAAATCCCCTCGAGTGAGGGGATTTTTTTGTTTTGAACCTTTGAATCCCCCTAAATCCCCCTTTTTTCAAAGGGGAACTTTGTCATGTGATTAAATGAATTGCGTGACCACTCCTCCCTTTTTTAAAGGGAGGTTGGGAGGGATTAAATCCAGTCGGACGATTCTCTCATTCGCGGATGAGATATATATTCAATTTCAGTTTTAATTTCTATTGATTTAACTTTTGAAATACTGAGACCATACATTGCAGCCGTATTCCATGAGAAATAAATTTTATTATTTCCTGTTGTAATTGAACTATCTATTCCTTTAGAAGTAATCTCTGGAAATAAGATAATATTGTCAGCAGTAGGTAATTGTACTGACTTTAAGAAAATTCCTTGAACTTCATCTCCAAACTTTACTCTTAGGTACTCAAAAAAATATTGGCTTATTAAATAATCAAATTTACCACTTTCAAGCTTAGGCTTAGCAATATTCGCTATTAGCTTCTTAAAAAATATATAAATATCCAATTTCTCCAAATAGCTTTCATCTAAATGATGAGGATATAGACCCTGTGCTAATTTATTTAGATTTAATAATTTTAATTCTACTCTATTAGAAAATTGAGCAATACCAACATATTGCCCAACTAAGGCTCTTATTTCAGCTACACATGCCATTTTATCCGTCGACAAATAAAGAGCTGAAATTCCAAAAGGTGTCATTCTTTGATCACTAGCTAAGAATGATGGCACCAACCCAAATTTATCTCGAATATTTTTTGCAATATCTTCATTTTCTTTTTCAAATTCAAATTCAAATGTCAGATTATTTTCATTAATTTCTTTCAATAATGCATTACTACTATCGAAACTTCTTCCACGATATAAAATGGTATTCGGTGTAATAATGCTTAAAAGTGAATGTTGGATTTTATTATTATCTAGCAAGTATTCAAAAGTATGATCCAAGAATTCCTTTAGTCTTGGATTAAAAAACCTAAATTCATGTTTAAAACTTTTCTGGATTTTTTCCCACTCACGTTCTTTATGACAACCATCATATTCCTCTAAAGAATCATCATAAAGTACTAATAACTCATCACCAAATATATCATCTGCATCTTCAGCTAATTTTTCTGTTAGTTCCTCATTTAACTCCAACCATTCAATTAAATTATAAAAATTGCTCACACCCTCCTCATCATGTGCTTCATAAAACCAACCTGCTCTATCTGGCAAATCCCTCAAAAATTTATAATTAGTAGATATGACCTGAAATAATTTATTTTTAAAGATTTTATAATCCAAATGCTCAGTTTCGCTTTGACACTCTGTACAAAACTGAATTTCAAAATTTTCTTTATTGTATGTATAAGGTGGTAACTTTTTGTCAATACAACTTTTACAAATCAACATTTATAAGTCCAAATATTCTTATTAAAAATCAGCATACTATAAACTAAAATCACTTTGATTTCTTAACACTCCCTTCCTCCCCTTTAAAGAGAGAGGGACAACATGAATCAATAACCGCTATAAAATTCGTGGCAAGTTCCCCTTTATTAAAGGGGGGATTTAGGGGGATTAGAATCGCCCCTTTTCTAACCCATTAATCCATAAAAAACCATTTTTACATTTTTAAGTCAGCAAATTTTAAACATTTCCATAATAATAAGACTTTAGACCTCTCCCAGAATACGTGAAGGCCCTCCTCCATGAAAAAACTCATCAACAACCCTGAAAACCTGGTTGTCGAAATGTGCAAAGGCTTTGTCCTTGCCCACCCTGAACTGACATTTACCGAATCACACAAAATCATTTCGCGTAAACAAAAACACAATAACGTGGCACTCATTAGTGGTGGTGGTTCAGGTCACGAACCTGCACATGCAGGCTTTGTCGGTACTGGCATGTTAGATGCTGCCGTATGCGGTGACGTATTTGCATCGCCTTCTCAAATTCAGGTCTATAAAGCATTGCAGCATGTCGCAACAGACAAAGGCGTGCTGATGATCATCAAGAACTATTCTGGCGATATGATGAATTTCCAGAATGGTGCAGCTTTGGCTGCGGAAGATGACATCAAGGTTGACTATGTCAAAGTGGCAGATGATATCGCGGTAAAAGACAGCTTATATACGGTTGGTCGTCGTGGTGTTGCTGGTACCATCTTCGTACATAAAATTGCGGGTGCTGCTGCCTCTAAAGGTTATGAACTTGCTCGCGTAAAAGAACTGGCACAAAAAGCGGCAGATAACGTGATTAGCCTTGGTTTTGCCTATAGCTCATGTACTGTTCCTGCGAAAGGTACACCGACCTTTACCCTGGCCGATGATGAAATGGAATACGGCGTCGGTATCCATGGCGAACCAGGCATTCGTCGTGAAAAAATCTTGCCATCGAAAGAACTGGCACAACGTATTATTGATGACCTGTTTCTTGACCGTCCTGACCTGACTGAAGTAGCGGTATTGGTCAATGGTTTTGGTTCAACGCCAATGCAGGAGCTGTATGTCTTTAACAACGATGTTTGCGAACATTTGGCACGTAAAGGCATCAAAATTTATCGTACTTTTGTCGGTAACTACATGACCAGTATCGACATGAACGGTGCATCAGTATCTTTACTTGCGCTGGATGCTGAACTTAAAACCTATTTAGATGCAGAAGCCAATACCCCTGCATTTAAAACGGATGGTTCACCTGCACTACCTTTTGAATTTGCAGCAAAAAATGCAGCAGCTGAACGCAGCGCCAATACCGCAGTTGAAACCCAACCTGAACATGCAATAATCAGCAATGAGCAATTCACGATTGAGAATATGCGTTATGTCGTCGATGTCATGGCGGCTTGCATTATTAAAAATGAAGTGCCTTTCTGCGAGTTAGATGCACATGCCGGCGATGGTGATTTCGGCATGAGCGTGGCCAAAGGCTTTAAACAGCTAAAACGTGAATGGCAAAGTCTGATTCAAGCACAGCATATGGATGAATTCATGCTGAACTGCTCAATGATCATTATGGAATACTGTGGCGGCGCATCAGGTCCAATCTGGGGTTCAGCCTTCCGTGCCGCGAGTAAGGCCATTCAAGATAAAACCAGTTTAACTGTCGCTGACTTTGCTGAAATGTTGCAGGCGGCAGTCAAAGGCATTCAAGTGACCGGTGAGCGTTCATTTGGTCGTGGTGCCGTGGTGGGGGATAAAACCCTGATTGATGCCCTAGTACCATGTGCAGATTCATGGTCTGCCAATACCGGCAAGACTTTTAAAGAAAACTTTGTCTTGGGTGCAGCGGCTGCGGTAAAAGGTGCAGAATCGACTCAAGAGATTGTGGCACGTATGGGCCGTGCCGGTACGGTCGGTGACCGTAGCTTAGGCTATCCGGATGCCGGTGCACATGGTTTAGGTGTGATCTTTAGCGACATTGCAGCACATATTAAATAAATCATTTATTAAAAAAGCCTCGAATCATCGGGGCTTTTTTTATTTCCGGGTATACAGCTGGTGCTCAAGCAAGACAGCAGAAAAAGCGTCTATTGAAATTTTTCTAGATACTTGTTCAGGTTTTCTTTGACCACGACTCTTTTATTACCCTTCATCTGTGCTTCACTCAAAATTCCTTCCGAGTCAACCACCACAACAGGATGACCATCCTTTTTCAAACGCGCCACGCCTTCAAATAACATGCGGGCGCCGACATTATGAATTAGGGTCAAATTGGTCAGATCCAGTACAATTCGTTTTTTGCCTTCCGGTTCATCTTCCAAAATACGCAGCAGCATTTCCGATTCAGTAAACTGCAATACGCCACGCAGTTCATACACCACCACATGATCGCGTTTTCCAGTGAGATAACGGTTTTGTAAAATGGTTTGTGCCGACGGCGTCCCTTCCATTAAATGTAGCCCCATTTCCCGGGATATACGTTCAAAGATATCGACCCCACGCGCGCTCTGCCCATGTTCATCAATTCGTGGAGAAAATACGGCGATGCCCACCTGTCCAGGCAATACGCCAATAATGCCGCCTGCGACCCCACTTTTTGCCGGAATGCCCACCGTGGTCAGCCAGTCACCGGCAGCATCATACATCCCGCAAGTGAGCATCACGCTCAGGACTTGCCGCACCACAGAACGATCCAATAATTTTTTACCGGTCTGCGGCTGAATCCCACCGTTGGCGAGTACCCCGGCAATCATCGCCAGGTCTTTGACCGTCACCTTGATTGAACATTGCTTGATATAACCATTGACAATCGCTTCTGGATCTTCTTCCAATACTCCTACTGTACGCAGCATATAACCCAAGGATCTGTTACGAAACGCTGTTTTCAGTTCGGAGGTATATACATCGGTATCAAAACTCAGTTCACGTCCAGCCAAACCGCTTAAAAAACGGCGCAACTGTTCCGCCCGGGATACTGTGCGTTTATAGGGAATCAGGGAATGGGCAGTAATGGCACCCGAATTGATCATCGGATTTTTCGGAATATTGGTGTCTTTCTCCAATGAAATCTGGTTAAAGGCCTCGCCCGAAGGTTCCACGCCCACTTTTTCCATGACCTTGGTCAGGCCAACTTTCTGCAAGGCCAAGGCATAGGCAAAAGGCTTGGACATGGACTGCATGGTGAACTCAACCTCGTCATCACCGGTGGAATAGATCGTGCCATCTACGGTGGAGAGTGCCAAAGCAAACTTCTCTGGATCGACTGCTGCCAGCTCAGGAATATAGTCGGCCAAGGCCCCTTTATCATTGTCTTGGCAGGAGCTTAAAACATGCTTGAGATAATCTGGCACCGGTGTTTTCATCGAATGAGCGTATTCCAATTCACTATTATTTTTAACTAACATAGCGGTTTTTGACTTAAGTACCAGAGTGAAAAGGTAATTTTCTGCATATCTGTGTGATGGGTTGTGCACACTTTGCGTCAGCTCCTCCAGAAATTAAATTGTAGGTTTGTTCATAATTTTCTTTTTAAGAGCGATCAAAAAAGGGCAATACTGCCCTTTTTATTGAGTCTGGATGATCTATTTCACCTTGGTTCTGCGAATCATCTTGTACAGGACTTTTGGCGAAATACGCGACACCAGTACCCCGAGTTTTTCTTTCTTGCCGCCAATCACGATATATTCTTCGCCACTCTGCAAAGCTTGTACAGTTTGGCGGGCAAAATCTTCTGCGGACAGACCATTTTCAATCGCTTCATCTGCATGCCCTTGTGGCTTCCCTTGACCATTTAAAGCGTTCAGGGACACATTGGTTTTAACAAAACCGGGGAAAATCACCGATACGCCAATCCCCTGATCTGCCACTTCAGCACGCAGGCTGTTGGCCCACATATGAATTGCTGCTTTGGCTGCGGAATAAGACGCGCGATATTGTGTACCGAGCAAACCTGCAACACTGGAAATAAACACAATACGGCCGGATTTTTGTGCCAGAAAAGTTGGCAGTACGGTTTTGGTCAAAAATACCTGCGAGAAATAATCGACTTCCATAATGGCGCGTTCAGTCTGCATGGTGGTTTCTGCAATCAGGGCACGCTGACTGAGTCCGGCATTATTGATCAGCCAGTCAATCCGGCCTTTTTGTTGCACAACCTGCTCATAGGCATGGCGAACCTGACTTTCATCGGTGATATCAGCCGTGATGGAAATATGTTGATCCGGATTGATCAGGCTTTGGCGCACATTTTCCAGTTCTTCATGACGGCGCGCAGTCAATATCACCTGCGCTCCCTGTGCGGCACATTGCTGTGCAATCGCCTTGCCTATCCCTGAAGATGCGCCAGTAATCCAGACCACTTTTCCATTTAAACTTTCAACTTTCGCCATGAAATCCTGTTTCCTTTGTTTTAATAAATATGGTGCGGCCTTTCATCTTCCAGAAATGCCAGTAAATGCTCGAAATAATAACGCATCGTATCAGCATCATAGATATTACCGAGTTTATCAAAACGTTTATAGCCGAGCTGGGTGGTTAGGTGAATCACCCCATTTAAGGTTTTATCGACCACAACATTAAACTTCAACAGGTTTTTCGGTTCACGGATCAGACAGGTCACGCCCTGATCAACGACCTGGGTAAAGGCTTTGAGTGCCGGCGAGACATATTGATGATTGCCGGTTTTCATCTGATCCACACAACCCAGTAACTCCATCACCAGCATCTTTTCCACCGGATAACGCACAAAAACATCGCCGTCATGCGTATAAGTCATGCGATGCAGATAATTCACCATGGGCATGAGCCGTTCATTGCCAAATAAGGAAACCGACCAAGGCATATATTTACGTGTCGTCTCAATAATGTGCTGAATCACTTTTTCAGATTCACTGTCGGGAGATTTCGCGATCTGCACCATCTGACCAAAAATCTGGTCAATAATTTCACAGGCCATATCGGCCAGATTTTCACCGAGCGGTTTAGCCAGACTGTCTGGATCACCGGCATTTAATCTAGAATGAAGGTCGATAAAGCGCTGATGGGTTTCAGGCTGGATCTTCAGGGAAATGCTATAGCTCATCTTGTTATCCTTTTTAATCTTCTGCGATGAGTCGCGTTTTTTATCTTTGCATCATACGACGAGTTGCTCTGCATGCCAATTGTCTAAAGTTTACATTTGGTTAAGCTGCCGCATGCACTATTTTTTTTGCTACAATAGATCCAATTTTTCATCTACTTTTGATCTGTTTAGACTATGACTGATTCAGCGCAAAATATCGCGACAACCTACGATCCGACCGAGATCGAGAAAAAATGGTACCAAACTTGGGAAGAACGCGGCTACTTCAAGCCCTCTGAAAAAGGCGAATCATTCTGTATCATGATTCCGCCGCCAAACGTCACTGGTAACTTGCACATGGGTCATGGTTTTAACAATGCCATCATGGATGCATTGACCCGTTATAACCGTATGTCAGGTAAAAATACGCTTTGGCAACCGGGTACTGACCACGCCGGTATTGCCACCCAAATGGTGGTAGAACGTCAGCTTGGTGCAGAAGGCATTAGCCGTCATGACTTGGGCCGTGAAAAGTTCATCGAAAAAGTCTGGGAATGGAAAGAACAGTCTGGCGGTAACATTACCCGTCAAATCCGTCGTTTGGGTTCTTCTGTAGACTGGTCACGTGAACGCTTCACTATGGATGATGGTCTATCCAATGCGGTCAAAGAAGTGTTTGTAAAACTGCATGAACAAGGTTTGATCTACCGTGGTAAACGCCTTGTTAACTGGGATCCAAAATTACAAACTGCGCTTTCTGACTTAGAAGTTGAGTCTGATAAAGAAGAAGCAGGTTCATTGTGGCATCTGAAATATTTCTTTGAAGATAAATCATTGCGCACGCATGATGGCAAAGATTATATCGTGGTCGCAACCACCCGTCCTGAAACCCTGCTCGGTGATACTGCCATTGCAGTTGCCCTGGATGATGAGCGTTATGCACATCTTGTCGGCAAAAACATCATCCTGCCGATTACCGGTCGTAGCGTGGCAATTGTTAAAGATGAATATGTTGACAAAGAATTTGGTACAGGCTGTGTAAAAATCACCCCTGCACACGACTTCAATGACTATGAAGTGGGTAAACGCTGTGAATTGCCAATCATCAACATCTTCAATAAAAATGCTGAAGTGTTGGCTGAGTTTGAATACATCGCAAAAGCCGGCGAGCAAATTTCTAAAACCATCCCTGCACCTGCGGAATATGTGGGCTTAGATCGTTTTGAAGCACGTAAAAAATTAGTTGAACAAGCTGAAGCTGAAGGCTGGTTAGAGCAAATCCAACCGTATACGCTTAAACCACCTCGCGGTGACCGTTCAGGGGTCATCGTTGAGCCGTTACTGACGGATCAATGGTATGTGAAAATTGCACCGCTTGCTGAGCCTGCAATTAAAGCGGTTAAAGATGGCGAGATTAAATTCGTTCCTGAGCAATACAGCAACATGTACATGGCGTGGATGAACAACATCCAAGACTGGTGTATCTCGCGTCAATTGTGGTGGGGTCACCGTATTCCTGCTTGGTACGATGTAGATGGTAATGTTTATGTAGGTCGTGACGAAGCTGAAGTTCGTGCGAAAAACAATATCCCTGCCGATGTTCAATTAGACCAAGACGAAGACGTACTCGATACATGGTTCTCATCGGGTCTTTGGACATTCTCAACTTTAGGTTGGACTGGCGATGAAGCCAAAGATAAAGAAAACTATTTCTTAAATACCTTCCATCCGACTGATGTACTGGTCACTGGTTTCGACATCATCTTCTTCTGGGTTGCCCGCATGATCATGATGACCATGCACTTCATGAAAAATGAAGATGGTACGCCACAAGTTCCGTTCAAAACGGTATATGTACACGGTCTGGTACGTGATGGCGAAGGTCAGAAAATGTCTAAATCTAAGGGCAACGTGCTTGACCCATTAGACTTAATTGACGGTGTGGATTTAGAAACTTTAGTACAAAAACGTACCACAGGTTTGATGAACCCGAAACAAGCGGCGAAGATTGAAAAATCAACGCGTAAAGAATTCCCTGAAGGGATTCAATCTTACGGTACAGATGCGGTTCGTTTCACATTCTGTGCGCTTGCGAACACCGGTCGTGACATCAAGTTCGACATGAAGCGTGTTGAAGGCTACCGTAACTTTGCCAACAAAATC
Organism: Acinetobacter sp. YH01006; assembly: GCF_013420445.1. Taxonomy (NCBI): domain Bacteria; kingdom Pseudomonadati; phylum Pseudomonadota; class Gammaproteobacteria; order Moraxellales; family Moraxellaceae; genus Acinetobacter; species Acinetobacter sp. YH01006. Next base: position 217,695 of record NZ_VOYB01000005.1, read on the forward strand.
TGGAACGCAACGCGTTTCGTGATGATGAACTGCGAAGAACAAGTGATTGGTCAAGAAGTTCGTCAAGACCTTTGGGAATTGCCTGAACAGTGGATTGTAAGCCGTCTACAAAAAGCAGAACAAGCAGTGCAAACAGCATTTGCAACCTATCGTTTAGACTTGGCTGCACAAGCGATTTACGAGTTCATCTGGAATGAATACTGTGACTGGTATGTCGAGCTGACTAAGCCTGTTCTGAATGATGAAAATATCTCGGTAGAACGTAAAGCTGAAATCCGCCGTGTTCTTCTTGCTGTGATGGAAGCGTCTTTACGTTTGGCACATCCGTTGATGCCTTACTTGACAGAAGAAATTTGGCAAACGCTTGCGCCGAAGCTGAACATTTCTGGCGAAACGATTATGCTTGCACAGTACCCTGTTTCTAACCAAGCGCTCATCAATGATCAAGCTGAAGCAGATATGCAATGGCTTCAAGGTTTGATTGGTGCGGTACGTAACATCCGTGGTGAAATGGGTCTAGGTAATGCGCGTTTGTTGCCTGTTCTACTTCAAAACACCACTGATGCTGAAAAAGCGCAAATCGCACGTATTGAACCATTGTTTAAAGCATTGGCGAAAGTTGAAAGCATTACGTTCTTGGCTGATGGCGAACAACCACCATTGTCATCGTCTTCTGTCGTTGGTCACGTATCTGTATACGTTCCAATGAAGGGCTTAATTGACCCTAAAGCGGAATTGGGTCGTCTACAAAAAGACTTGGACAAGGTTCAAAAGCAACATGATCAAATTGCCACTAAACTTGGTAATGAAGGTTTTGTGGCGAAAGCACCTGCGGCTGTAGTTGAAGGCGAGAAAGTAAAACTTGCTGAGTTTGCTGATCAGTTAGCCAAGATTAAAGCGAATATGGAGCAGATTGCGGCGCTTTAATGTGTTGTTAGTTTGAACTAATTTGTAGTATAAAGGGCTGATTATTCAGCCCTTTATTATTTCAAATGAAAGAACTATTAGAACCTATTTATCTCAATGAAAAAATGCTACTTAACTGTGCTGGATACTTGTTTGATGGAGTCGAAACATCTACAAATATTTCTGAATCCAACAATGATCAATCCACTAAAACTGTATCAGGCTCTGGTGGCATAGGAGCTAGTGGAATTCTTGAATGGTTAGCTAAAGCCGAAGGCAGTTTAGAAGGTAAATTAGATCTACAAAATACTAGGGTGTGTCCTCATTTGGCTTTGCACCAAATAAACATGCAAGCAATGTAGATCATAGACTGATAATTTCGTGCAAGCTTATCAAATCGGGTAGCAATAGCACGGAAATGTTTTAATCTCGCAAATGCATTT
>NZ_VOYB01000060.1:0-3060 GCF_013420445.1 Acinetobacter sp. YH01006
GCGACTCATGAGTGCTCGGTTATATGCGGGCCAATTGGTTGTGCGGTAGATTTTGTGTGTAGGCTTCTTCATTTGAAAATTATATCGCTGAAAAAGCCTTTACAGATAGGTTTGTGCAACAAAGCCGTTTTCTAGGAAAGATCTTCAATACGGTGAAAAAATGGCAAATTCCACGGGTCATCAATACAGATAAAGCAGCGACCTATGGCCATGCTTTATCACGATTAAAGCGAGAAGGAAAATGTCCAGTAGATATTGAGCACAGGCAGATTAAGTATAAAAATAATGTCATTGAATGTGATCATGGTAAGTTAAAGCGAATCATCAGGGCCACATTAGGATTCAAATCTATGAAGACTGCTTATGCCACAATTAAAGGTATTGAAGTCATGCGTGCACTACGTAAAGGACAAGCATCGTCATTTTATTATGGTCAGCCTCAGGGTGAAGTGTGTCTAATCAACAGGGTTTTCGGTCTCTAAGCACTTTTTAAAGGGAACATCATCGACTCAAATCACTATTTGCAACAGTGCCAAGGCTAACCGAGTTATCCGAAGATTCACATCTAGATCATCAAAATGATGCAGTACTTTCACCAAGAGAATCCGAGCCAACTCGGTCGAGTAGCTCGGATTATGATGCCTACTTTTAAAGAGACACCCCCGCCGATCAGTAAACAGTCTTAGGGAACTTATGACGACGTGGGGTGGACTGAGTCCGTTTTACCCAATCTTCTGGATATTCTTGACTGTAAGAATCATGGTAATGACCTGACCAATATTCCTGATTGTCTTCATCTTGGCATTCGTGAACTTGAGAAAAGTTGTAGGTGCTCTGTTGAGCTACAGCATGTTGCTGAAGTATCTTTTCAGCTGTTTTTTCCGCCTGATCTAAAGCCATGAAAATATCGAGCAAGGCTTGGCGCTGTTGATGGTTCAGAACTTTAGCACCTTCGATAATCAGCTGTTTAGCGAGGTTTTTTGGCATGCATGGGTTTGCATCATTGAATTTAGTACGCATAGCAGTTTCCTAGATAAGAGTTTAATTATCTCCATCACTTCTCACGGTAATGGAGGCAACTTAACAGGGGTGAGAATACTGAATCTAGGATCAGCCAGCACGAAGCTGCCCTGCTAAGCTACCATAAGAACTGCTTAACAGTAGGCAAAAAAATAGCCGCAAGTGCGACATTTAATTGCACCTAGATTTTATCAGGTTCTCACACCTGAGCACAGATTTTGCTGTGTTGAAATAAGGTTATCCAGTAAAGAGCAGTGCGTCAAGGTCCTGATCAGTAGTTCTTATAAAAACTGAAAAATAAATAATCAAAGAATGTCAGGAGCTCAATTTATTTTATTATAAAAAAGAGAGGTTCAGTATGAGCCAATGGAGAAGATAAAAATGGCATGCTCCTCATTCTCAGTGTGTATCAGAAAGAATCTATATGGTATTAGGTACAGATATTTGCACATAACTGGCAATTAAAACAGGATATGTGCAATATTAGGACTTAACGACTTTAGGATTGACTAGATTTTTCTATGCCATAAGGTCATAAAATATCTAAATGTGAGTGATGAATAATGATGTATTCTGAAAATGACAGTCCAGTATATATTGCATCAGTGTTGGGAGAGCGCTTAAAACGCATTCGATTAAATCGAGATATGACACAAGCTGAAGTTGCGAGTAAAGCATGGATCAGTCGAAGAACGGTGTTAAATGCTGAGAAAGGTAATGCGAAACTCTCGGATTTAATTGCAATTCTAGCTGCATTAAACATGATTAATAATTTCAATGTTTTAATACCTGAAGAGTCATTTTCACCTATACAGTTGCTTAAACTAAAAGGCAAAGTTCGCAAAAGAGCATCAGGTAATAACAAGCCACCTGTACTGCAACTGGCAAAACCAAAGTCAGATTGGTGACACACATTTCTGATACGGGACTTATTTAGTATTGAGATCATGTCTGAATGGGCTGACCAAAAGTAAAAATTCGTCTGGGGCTATTTTTGCGATCAAGGTTGGTTGAAGGTCTGTGGTTAGTTAAAATATTATTCATGCATAATGCTATTAATCAGTAGGATGATGCTCCCTCATGACAAATCATATCCAGATTATAGATGGATCATCTTTCAAATCGATCTTCGTAGTAGGCGACTTGCATGGTTCTTATCACTTGCTGATGAGCCATCTCAACGCTATCGATTTTGACTTTGATAAAGATTTGTTGATATGCACGGGTGACCTGGTTGATAAAGGCAAAGAAAATTTAGAATGTTTTTCATTGATTAAAAAACCATGGTTTCGAACCGTTCGTGGCAATCACGAAGAAATGTGTATTAAAAGTCTATTTGATTCAAAGCTTAGACATTTACATGAAAGAAATGGTGGTGAGTGGTTCTATCAGTTGTCATCACATCAGCAGCATAAAATTATCAAAAGCTTTGAAGATTTACCAATCGTTATCGAGCTTGAACTTCTAGATAAACGAATAGGAGTAGTTCATGCAGATATTGATATTCATGAATGGGGCGCTTTTAAAGCAGATATCATGCAAGGTGATTACAGGATTTCAGGAATGGTTTCAGCTTACACAAATGCACTATGGGGGCGTGGAAGAGTAAAGAACTATTCAGATAATTATGATGTTGTAGAGAACATAGATGCTATCTATTTGGGACATACGATCGTCAAGGAAATGACCCGGTTAGATAATTGCTATTACATTGATGTGGGTTCATCCTTTACTCAAAAGCTTTGTATAACAAAAATTAAGTGAATATTTTGCAAGACTGAATAGCTACTGATTTTATAGACACCTTTTAGTTAGATTTGGACTGCCACCACTCTCAGCTGTAACTAAGGGGGGTGAATCTCTACACCTATAAGTCTCAATTTTAAAAAAATTAAGGTTTTTCTATTAAAAACGGCTTTGTTGCACAAAGATTTGAAATGCAAAGCGCCCCTAATTGAGCCAAATTTAAGGCGTAACTTGGGTAAGTGGTCGACCTAATTCCGTAAATCTGTTGAGGACTGCTACACGTGCATGAATTTC
>NZ_VOYB01000061.1:0-2832 GCF_013420445.1 Acinetobacter sp. YH01006
GGACAAGCATCGTCATTTTATTATGGTCAGCCTCAGGGTGAAGTGTGTCTAATCAACAGGGTTTTCGGTCTCTAAGTACTTTTTAAAGGGAACATCATCGACTCAAATCTCTATTTGCAACAGTGCCCGATGGACTGCATCTACTCGTAGACTCTACAGGCATGAAGTTTCTAGGTGAGGGCGAATGGAAACGCAAGAAACATGGAGCTGAATATCGTCGCCAATAATGACGTATAAAGTTTTATCTAATTTTTCTTTTTATCCAATTTAAAATTAGGTGCGTACACGGCCTCAACTTTCAATAAAGTATAAAAGGTGTTTGTGTAGGCAATACCCTTACTTTTGATAAGCCAAAAGAAAGCAAAAGCCTTTGTTACCCATACATAACATCCCTATTATGATGGATAACGTGTGGCATCCCTGCCACACTCGTGTATCCAAACGTTGCTTAAATTAAACTATGTAATAGTGGCGACATAAAGGTGCTCTTATCGCTATATATTAAAAACTTAGTGGAACACTGTTTCTAAAGCTTTTAAACCCACTTTGGGATCAAGTAGACCGTTGTAAATTTCAGGGATTTCACGTTCCACCCCAAAAAATTCATAAATGGCAAGCATCGCCCCACGAACTGAATATTCCACAGTAAAGACCACGTCATCTTCAATTTCCACAAACTGTCCAAGGAAAGCAAAGTTTTGTGAGCCTTGTGGAATTACCTGTGGACGATCCCCCGGTTTACGGCAGGCGAATAGGGCAGAGGCGTATGGCATCATGGCGGTAGTAACATCAGTCGTTGCCAAAACATGATCTAAAATGTCGTCAAAACCGAGCTGTTTAATCAGTTCTGTTAGGATTTCTTGCCCCGTGGCTTCGGACATTGGTTTTTTGATGTAATCGCCTATATGGTCAATTTGGAAACCGTAGCCCCATAAGGTATATAAACCTTCAGGTAAGTCGGCAAAGTGTGGCTGTGCAGGAACCACGATGGATAAATGCCAACCCGACTCATACCAAGTCATGAGTGCGCCTGTGCCTGGTTCATTGCCTGTATAGTCAATAATACGTTTAAGTAGCACGTCATCTTTCATGGTCAGAGTGAAAGACTCCCACTTATGTTCATCGACATTGCCATAAAAAGTCATTGGACGGCCAAAGTCTGGGGCTTTTTGTGCCAGCGTTTCCCAAAGCGTCCAGCCATGATCTTCTCGATGACGAATAAGGGCAGGCACGTCATGATTACCGCCATAACGTGAGTCTGCTGTAATAGAGCCTAAAGTGAAAATAGCTAAATCATTGGCTTTCAGATTAATTTGCTCTGAGCCTTCAGGCAATTGTACATATAGGCGTGAAGCGTAGCGTTCTTGAGTTTCAGCATTGGTAATGAAGTCTGCATCTGTGACATAGTGTCCAAAACGCACATCGACGCCTTGTGCGACTAACCAACGCTGTAGGGGCAGAATCATCGAGTCATATTGGTTGTACTTGGTACGTTTCACACCCGCTAAGGTATGAATGCGTGGCAATTCTTGAATAAAACGCAAGAAATAGCGTCTTAACTCTGCTGCACTGTGCCATTTTTGAAAAGCGAAAGTCGTGCGCCACATGCGCCAGAAATTGGTTTCAAAAAAGGTTTCATCAAAAAACTCATCAATGCGGCGACTGCCAATTTTTTCTTCTTTTGAAGCTAATAGGCGCAGCATCTGTGCACGATGTAGCGTATTCAGACCAAGCTTTGCTGCATCCGCAATGACATGTTCGGCATCAATCAACCGTGCATTGGCGTGGGTTTTCACTTTTTCATTAAACTCACGACATTCTTCACGCACCGAAATGTCTGGATTTTCCAAAGATGGAATACTGGAAAATAAGTCCCATAGGCACAAATAAGTTTCATCGGTCAGCATTCGCCCACCACGTGTTACCCAAGCTTGCGCGGCATGCGGTGTATGTCCACCATCCATCGAACCACCTGAAATATCGAGTTCTTCTAAAATATGGATATTTTTGGCAGGGACTTTGGCATCACGGATTGCAAATGCAGCAGCAGCCATACCTGCGATACCACCACCAATAATCCAAAGATGGGACTGTTGTGCGTCTAATGGGGTGCGCTTCTTCTTTTGCATGGTTCACCTTTAATAATGATGTTAAAAACTATGAAGTATAAAATGTGATTTAGAAAAACCTTAAAAATAGTATGACTTTTTATATATGAAAAATGTATGAAATGGGAAGCAATTTACTCATTATATTTTGTAATCAAAAAAATGTAAGTAATGGTTATTTTTAATACACATTTGTATTTTTTTTAAAATAAAATATGATTTAAGTAATTGATTTTATTATTTTATAGAGTAATCACTCTATTTTGATCATATTTGTTTGTGTCTGAAGAATGTGTTTGAAACTAGGCTTTCTATTGATCATTAAAAGATATAATTGAATAATAGATCTCTCTTTCATAAATCAAAAAACGAGCACCTTTTTGATTGATATTTGTACTCTAATTTTCTTAGCATTCGTGCATAATCTGCGGATGAAATACATTGATTCAAAGAAGCTTTCTGAAACACAGTTTAAGCGATATACAGGCATCTCATGGTCAACCTTTTATTTAAATGGTTGAGCAATTGCAGAAGCATGTTCCAGCTAAAGGCAGACCACCCAAGTGGCACTGTTGCAAATAACCACGAATGGTAAGTTGAAGACTGTTTTAGCTAAAGGTGCAGCATATGAATCCTTTCCATGGTCGGCATTTTCAGGGCGAAATCATTCTTTGGGCTGTGCGCTGGTATTGTAAATATGGCATTAGCTATCGTGAACTGCAGG
>NZ_VOYB01000062.1:0-2762 GCF_013420445.1 Acinetobacter sp. YH01006
GGACAAGCATCGTCATTTTATTATGGTCAGCCTCAGGGTGAAGTGTGTCTAATCAACAGGGTTTTCGGTCTCTAAGTACTTTTTAAAGGGAACATCATCGACTCAAATCTCTATTTGCAACAGTGCCATTTTTTCTAAATGGTGTTTGTAAATCAACACACTGTAAATCATAGTATTTTTTTAGTTCAGGTCTTAAATATCCTTTATCAGCACAAAGCAAACCATGAATATTCTGTGTAATTTCAGGTGCAACATCTCGTTCATCGCAGTTTGCGGGAGCAAAAGTACAATCTGTAATCATTCCTGAGAAATTAATCACAATATGTCCTTTAAAACCATAATATTTTTCTTGTTTAGCTGCACAATAACTAAAACCTGCATGTTCTTTGAAGTTTTTATGTCTTTTTGCTCGGGCATAGCGACAAACAGGGATAGGAAAACCATCAATAAAATGAATGTTATCGTGCATAAAGGTTTTTCTAATCTTGGTCATAATTTGCTGATTGACTTGCCATAAGTTTGCACAATGTTTACAAAAATTAGGATAAGAACCTAATTTTGGAAACCAGTCTAAGTAATTGTGTTTAAAATATTTCCAGATATTTTTATCAGAATCCAATCCTAAAAATTTACCTACAATTTGTATAGTCATTATTTCAATATCGGTTAAAGCTGGAGGAAATCCTCTTGTTCTTAATGGCTTTGTAACGATAAGTGAATAGCAAGAGTCTATGAATAAATACACAGAAATGATAAATTCGTAAATGGGGTCGTTTGCGGGAGGGGGCGGAATCCTACGCTAAGGCTTTGGCCAGCGATATTCTCCGGTGAGATTGATGTGTTCCCATCCGAGCGGCGAAACATGGGCCAAGAGATCGGGCGATAGCAGCTTTCCATCGCGTTTCTGGTTTGCAACGACCTCGCCGAGCTTCATGGTGTTCCAGAAGATGATGATGGCGGCGAGCAGATTCATGCCGGCGATGCGGTAATGCTGGCCTTCGGCGGAACGGTCGCGGATTTCACCGCGGCGGTGGAAGCTGATTGCCCGCTTCAGCGCATGATGAGCTTCGCCTTTGTTGAGCCCGATCTGGGCACGCCGTTGGAGTTCGGCATCCAGAATCCAGTCGATCATGAACAGGGTGCGCTCGACGCGACCGACTTCCCGCAGGGCTGTCGCGAGCTCGTTCTGCCGCGGATAGGAGGCGAGTTTCCGCAGAATCTGGCTTGGCGCGACGGTCCCGGCAGCAATGGTGGCGGCGATGCGCAGGATGTCGGGCCAATTGCGCTCGATCATGGCTTGGTTGACCTTTCCGCCGATCAACGCTCGCAGGTGCGCCGGGGCGGCCGACGGATTGAACGCGTAGAGCCGTTTGGATGGCAGGTCGCGGATGCGCGGAGCGAACCGGTAGCCGAGAATGGCACATGCGGCAAAGACGTGATCGGTGAAGCCGCCCGTGTCGGTGAACTGCTCGCGGATATGGCGTCCAGCATCGTTCATCAGCAGGCCATCGAGGATGTAAGGCGCTTCGCTTGCCGTTGCAGGAATCACCTGGGTTGCGAACGGCGCATATTGGTCGGAGACGTGGCTATAGGCTTTCAGGCCCGGGGTATTGCCATATTTCGCGTTGACCAGGTTCATGGCCTCACCTTGCTCTGTAGCGACGAAGAACTGTCCGTCGCTCGAAGCCGACGTGCCCATGCCCCAGAACCGGGCCATGGGTAACGCTGCCTGTGCCTCGACCACCATGGCCAGCGCCCGGTCATAGGCTTCGCCCTCGACATGCCACCGTCCAATGCGGATCAATTCCCAGAAGGTGTGGGTGTTTGTCGCATCCGCCATTTTGCGCAAGCCGAGGTTGATCCCTTCCGCCAAGATAACGTTCATTAGCCCGATCCGGTCAGCGCAGGGTGCTCCTGTGCGCAGATGGGTGAACGCTTCGGTGAAGCCGGTCGCCGCATCCACCTCCAGCAGGAGATCGGTGATGCGCGTGGGCGGGATCTGCTTGTAGAGATCGAGCACCAGATCTTCGGCGCCTGTCGGCGCGGCGGCTTCGAGTTTCTCGATATGCAGAACGCCGTTTTCAATCGACCCGCCCGGGATCGTGCCTGCGCGAGCGGCACGGCCAAGCTCGCGCAACCGCATGTCGAGGCGAGCTTGCCGGTCTGCCAGCCATTCCTCCGGCCGCAATGGCACAGCGAGACGACCGCCTTCCGCGATGGATTGTGCCGGAACGAGTGCGTGTTTCAGATCGCCATAGCGCCGGGACCTAGTAAGCCAGACATCTCCGGAGCGGAACGCATCGCGCAGATGGAACAGCACCGCGATCTCCCATAGGCGAGCGTCGCCAGCCCTCTGGGCCCGAAGGTGGCGATGCCATTTCGAGCTGGGCCGCAAGAAGCTGGTCATCGCGGCATCGTTCAAACCGGTACGAAGGGCCGTCACCGCTTCCAGAAGCGGCAGTGCAACGGGCGCAGCTCGCAGATCGAGCAGGCGCAACATGCGTGGAGCGTATCGGCGGAAGCGGTGATAACCGTCGAGCACATGATTGAGCGGATCGTCGGCCATGGTGGCGGTCAGCCTGGTTGCCATTGCAACAAGGGTTTTTAAGCCGTCCCACCCTGACCCACTCGCGATGGCACTGTTGCAAATAGTCGGTGGTGATAAACTTATCATCCCCTTTTGCTGATGGAGCTGCACATGAACCCATTCAAAGGCCGGCATTTTCAGCGTGACATCATTCTGTGGGCCGTACGCTGGTACT
>NZ_VOYB01000063.1:0-2508 GCF_013420445.1 Acinetobacter sp. YH01006
TCCAGCAACAGCATGAAGAGTTGGAAAAACAAAATAAACGTTCCCGTCTCAAGAAAAGTATGCCGAGTCGTAAAGCTCAGAAAGCGGTTATTGAACAAAGAAATTTAAATCCTGTGCTTGACTCTTGCAGTTAAAAACAGGACATTTTAAATGGTTTATCGCATAGACATTTTAATTGGTGAATAACATCCTAGCATATTAATCTTTTGTCTTATAGCTTTGTATTTTACCAATAGGTAGAATATATTCACAACCTACATCGGAAAAGTAGGTAGTTAAGAAAAAAGTTGCAGAGATTTATAAGCCTTATAGTAACGGGAGAGACTATAGGGCTTTTTATTTATCTTAATATTCATATATCTATGATAAAGTCATGATGCTCGACGATATAAAAGACCGGCTTGAAAATAGGCCGGTCTTTTAATTTAATACTTGCCCTTTTTTATGATCATTATTGATCTTAACAACTAGAGCTAAAATAAAAACCAGGAAAATCAAATGCTTTCTCATTATTAATACCTTCTTCTAATCTTTAAGAATGCCTTTTCCCACTACAAATAGATATGACATAAGGGTAGCACTGATACAAGCCATTTTTTAAATGGCCTTAGCAACTCGATAAACAGTTGCAACTCCACAATTCACTGCTTTGGCAATTTCTTCCTTAGTCATATTGCCAGCTGCTAGCAATTCTTTTATTCGTTTGTGCTTAGCCTCATTGGCTTTCTTACCTGTTGGCTTGTAACCCGAACGCGCTAAGCCCTGCTTAATACGTTCTATACGTTTCTCATTGTCCAGGCGGGCCATTGTTGCCAGGAGATCAATCAACATATTGTTGATGAGTTCCAAGATTGAATGAGTAATGCTGTCACTGGTTTGAATCATTTGGTAGGTAGTAGGAAGATCTGCCACAATTAATCGAAGTCCCTTCTCCTGAATCCTGCGCTTCAGCTCTTGAAAATCCTGTTGGGTTAGGCGTGATAATCGGTCAATACTTTCAACCAACAAGGTGTCACCTTGATTTGCTTCTGACAGTAGCTTATTCAATTCAGGTCGGTCTAACTTCGTACCACTATAGTTTTCCACGTACACAATAGTTTCTCCAAAATTCAAGTTTTGGTTTAGATCCTGAAGAATCTGCAAAGCCCTTTCTGCATCTTGATCTTTAGTTGAAGCTCGTAGATAAATACGTGTATTCATTTCTATCATTTAATCTTAATTCTATTAGATTAATGATAACACTATCATTTAATTATTACATTAAGTCTAATAATAGATATTGTATGCGATTTGGCTCGCTATCATTCAGCTATAGTTCAATGATAGGTTACTTGTTTAAGGGAAAAGGTACACCTTGAGGAATAATAAAGATGTATGCTTAGATTTTTATATATAAGGGGGCAAGGATGAAAATAATTATCGTAATTTTGGCTATGCTATTGGTGAGCGGCTGTGCAACTAATCAGTTTGCAGAAAACTATAAAAGCATCGGAGGTGCAGGTGATCCGTCATACATTCCAAGTTCTGCCAATATTGAGATAATTGAAGTTCAGGATTTTGCAAAAGAAGCTCCACCTTATCTTGAAAGAAGTTACCTTACTATTGGAACTTCAAGTTTTGTAGCTAGATCAGGCTCACAGAACCTTCAAAGCTTAAAAGACCATGCAAAATTAGTTGGTGCTCAGATTGTATTAGTTAATCGTAGGAGTGTAGGTTCAAACCAAGTCGTCATACCACTTACATCCCCAACAACCACAAGAAGCCAAACTCAATCAAATTACAGTCTAAATAATTACACTGGTTACTATGGTTCTTTAAGTGGAAACTCTACGACCACCACTTATGGCTCTAAAACAGACTACGTTCCTGTAACAGTGAGTTTCACTAATTATTCAGCAGTTTACCTAGCTAAATTTCATTCTAGAACTGGTATATATCCTTATGAACTAACGAATCAAGAAAAGGTAAATTTAGAGCAAAATACAGGATTTAAAGTAGGTCTTATCGTCAATGAATCTCCTGCTTATTATGCAAATATCCTACCGAATGACATTATTACGAAAATTAATGGAGTTGATGTAGCAGGTGTTAAAGGCTTTATTGAAATTGCGAAGACAGCTCCAAGCGGTTTAATGAAGATTGAACTAATACGGAATCAAAAAAAGTTAAATAAAACTATTACTATCCAATAGTTTTTTAGGTTCTCTATGTGAATGAAATAGTAGAACTACCCTGCTAATTTAATTTCAGGCACAGACAGCATTATATTTTCATCATAGTCTTTTGATAAAAAAAGCATGACTAAAAGCCATGCCTTGGGTGTTATTCACCAATTAAAATGTCTATGTGATAAACCATTTAAAATGTCCTGTTTTTAACCACAAGAGTCAAGCACAGGATTTAAATTTCTTTGTTCAATAACCGCTTTCTGAGCTTTACGACTCGGCATACTTTTCTTGAGACGGGAACGTTTATTTTGTTTTTCCAACTCTTCATGCTGTTGCTGGA
>NZ_VOYB01000064.1:0-2485 GCF_013420445.1 Acinetobacter sp. YH01006
TTTATGATTCATTTGTGAATCACATTCCTATATATGAAAAATCAGGTGAGAATATGCAAATTGATGAACCAACAAACTTCCAAGTATTCATGGCAGAAGTAAACAAGACAGCAAAGACAGAAAGTATTGGTGTTTACCATCAAGTACCTTTCCGTATGGCTCGATGGAACTTTGCACGACTGGAAGGCCTCCGTAATCACATGGGAGAACCTCGAAACAAAGTTCTTAACTCACTAATCGAAATTGCTTTAGATCAGGTATTTGAACAACTTGAGCATGGCAGTAAAGAGATCCGTCGTTCTGTTCTTGAGGAAGTTTCCAAAGTTCTCGAATCAATTGAACATGATGGTTCTGGGAGCTTAGACAATGATTAATCTACAAGGAACTCTAATCAATGCTTTCCGTGTGGATGGTGGTAAAGGTAAAGACGGCAAAGAATATGAAGCGCGTGACAAGGTGCAAATTCTTGGTTCGTTGGAACTCCCAAACGGGGAAATTAAACACGAACTTGTTGACCTAACAGTTGAGGATTCTCGACTGTTTGAACCATTCAAAAATCAGGTTATTAGCATCTCATGTGGTGCTATGGCTATCGGTCGTAATGTTGTTTTTTATGTTCGCAAAGGCGCGAAACCAGTTTTAGCAGAACAAATGTGAAACACGAAAAAAAACAGTGAGTTAGCCTTGGCTTCTCGCTGTTTTTTCTTTCTCTTGATACTATTAACTAAAGTGGGGATGAAATTGACTAAAAAAGACAATAAAAAAGCCCATAATTCTGACACTTTGGCGGGTGATGAATTACAGGCTTTGCAATCTGCAAACGCAGATCAACACAGGGATAGAATATCACGTTTTGGACTTTTGAAACATAGAGCGAAACTACAAGAACAATATTTGTGGACGCAAGTTGATTTCAAATCTGAAGGCGAAGACGATCTATCCAATAAGGCTCTTAAGGCTGCAACAAAATTAAAAGGTTGTGGTCAGTTTCTTATATTCAGAAATTACTACACCATCGACCAAGTTAAGCTCGAAAAATTCCACGTATGCGGACAGCATTTGCTATGCCCCATGTGTGCAGGTATTCGCGCTGCACGTTCAATGAAACGCTATTTAGACCGTATCCATGAATTAATGCGTCAGAATCCGCGTTTAAAGCCCGTCCTGATCACTTTAACGGTCAAGAATGGGGAAGACCTAGAAGAACGCTATAATCACCTTACAAGCTCATTTAGAACGCTTCTATCGCGTTATAGGGATTACAAGAAAAAGGGTTGGGGGTTTAATCAATTCTGTAAGATTGATGGCGCTTTCTATACCACTGAATACACTTACAACGATAAAACTAAGCAATGGCATCCGCATATTCATATTTTTGCTTTACTCAATGAATGGATAGACCAGGAAGAACTTGCCGAGACCTGGCATGACATTACCCTCGATTCTTATATTGTCGATATTCGTAGAGTTAAAAAAACCAAAGAACACGGCTATAGCAAAGCTGTTGCTGAGGTATGTAAATACGCTCTTAAGTTTGGCGATCTATCAGTTGAAAACACTTGGGACGCATTTTTAACACTTAAGGGTAAACGCCTTACAGGTTCTTTCGGTTCTATGCACGGTGTCAAAATTCCAGAAAATGCAACGGATGACATGCCACTGGAGGAGCTGCCCTATATAGAAATGTTCTATCGTTTCGTATTCGATAAGAAATCCTATTACAACCTAGAAATAACAAAAGACGTAAAGCCAAACAAAAGGAATGAGGAAGGATGAACGAGGAGCTTCGACGAGGCCCGACGCCCGAATGACTTGTGAAGGCGGTACGTCAATCGGTTGTCTGTGATGTGACGTTCCGTGAACGTGCATCATCATCAGACAATCGAATAAGCAAGCCTACCCTGTAGCCACAGGACTTGTAAGGGGTTCGACCCCTTAGACCCCAAAGGGCGCACTTAGCCATTGGATTTCATCCAACGGCAGTGCTCCCCCTAATAGGATTATTGAGGAAATCATTTAATGAATACAGAAAAAGTTTATAAACTTATGGATTATTATTTAATTCAATATCGCGTAGATAAATCAGATTTGAAGTTTGGCCGTGCTCAAGGTGCTGCTAAGTTAGCTCTTGAACTTTCTATTATCACTGCTGATCAATATGTTGTTTACATTGATTCTTTGATTTGGGAACGAAATAATCCTTAGTTACAGAGGGCGCGGAGTGCGCCCGAACTGACATCATCTAAATTTCAAAACCTTCCCTTCCTGATTACAAAGCTCCCCTTAGATTCTAAGCGGGAGTTTTTAGCAATCCCGCAGGGTTGCGACAAGATTCTATTTGATTTTTATTTTATTTGGTTTATGATTCATTTGTGAATCACATTCCTATATATGAAAAATCAGGTGAGAATATGCAAATTGATGAACCAACAAACTTCCAAGTATTCATGGCAGAAGTAAACAAGACAGCAAAGACAGAAAGTAT
>NZ_VOYB01000065.1:0-1720 GCF_013420445.1 Acinetobacter sp. YH01006
TGTATAGTCATTATTTCAATATCGGTTAAAGCTGGAGGAAATCCTCTTGTTCTTAATGGCTTTGTAACGATAAGTGAATAGCAAGAGTCTATGAATAAATACACAGAAATGATAAATTCGTAAATGGACATAACATGAGGTAGTTTTTTTAGTCGAAATCTAAATTGTGTTATGTCCTTTTTATTTCAAGAGTTTAGAAAGTTGAGATTCGCGTATTAATATATCTTTATAAAGCTGCGCAGATTGACAGTTGGGATCTGTATTGTTTTGCCCAGCAGCACGGTATTAACATTGTGCCGGGACTGTTGTTTGGTGGTGCAGATCGTTACCGTAACTGTATTCGCCTGAATGCAGGACATGAACTGTCTGAACAGATACAACAGGCGATCCAGTTATTGGCCAATTGGGTTAAAAAGGCTTTAAAAAGTTGATTTGAATAGCGTTAATCAAAATCAGCTTTAAGCACAACGCGATAACGCACTTGACCTGAATGTAAACGTTCAATGGCTTCATTCACTTGTGACATTGGGAACAGTTCAATCTGTGGCGCAATATTTTGACGTGCGGCAAATTTCAGAAGTTGACGCAGTGCGGCAGGCGATCCAGTTGAAGAACCGGTGACTGATTTAGCACCGCTAATTAACATGCCCGCAGGAATCTGCATTGGCTCTAGTGCAAGTCCGAGCATATGCACACTGCCATTTGGTGCGAGTGTAGATAGATAGGCTTGCCAGTCTAAAGTGACATTTACTGTACTTAAAATTAAATCAAACGTGCCACGATGTGCCTTAAGTGCAGCCGTGTCACGACTACTGAGCACATGGTCTGCACCCATGGCTTTGAGTTCGTCAGTTTTATCAAGACTTGAGGTAAATGCGGTAATTTCACAGCCCCATGCTTTCAATAACTTAATTGCCATATGACCTAAGCCGCCAATACCAATTACTGCAACGTGATGAATGGCTTGAATTTGGTGCTGTAAAATTGGATCAAATACGGTAATGCCACCGCATAGGAGCGGGCCTGCACTCACAGCATCTAAATCATCAGGGAGGGGAATAACCCATTGCCAACCTGCACGGACTTTATCTGCAAAACCGCCTGCGTGTCCCACGATGGTCGCCGTTTTCCCACCCGTACATTGTACTTGCTGCCCTGATATACATGATTCACAGTGTTGACAGCTTTCAGCTGTCCAGCCAATGCCAACACGTTGACCCAGTTTTAGGCCTTTGGCTTCGCTCCCAAGTTGTGTAATCGTTCCGATAATTTCGTGGCCTGGGATTGCAGGATAGACTGAGGATTTCCAGTCATTTTGGATAATTGAAACATCTGAATGACATAAACCACAGTACTCAACTTTGACTTCAACTTGATGGGCTTGTAGTTCGCCTGCATCAAATTGATAGGGAACCAATGCTTCACCGGCATTCATTGCCGCAAAAGCACGAATTAAATTGTCACTCATTGTCTTTAGTCCTTATTAATTTATGAATACTACGCGAATCTCAACTTTCTAAACTCTTGAAATAAAAAGGACATAACACAATTTAGATTTCGACTAAAAAAACTACCTCATGTTATGTCCATTTAGGGGTCGTTTGCGGGAGAGGGCGAAATCCTACGCTAAGGCTTTGGCCAACGATATTCTCCGGTAAGATTGATGTGTTCCCAGGGGATAGGAGAAGTCGCTTGATATCTAGTATGACGTCTGTCGCAC
>NZ_VOYB01000066.1:0-1556 GCF_013420445.1 Acinetobacter sp. YH01006
CGAGAGACTGCGAGCCATCGGCTTTGGAGACGCGGGCATATCCGATCAGCATGTATCACAAACGTTGGTTTGAGGCGGCGCTTCGGCCACGATTGCATTGACCTCTGGAAATGTATCTCAACCAGCTGTTGTGGTCAAGTTTTTTTGGACACGCCGATCAGATGGTAGGGTTATGCACAGGCGGGCAACTGGGCGGCAGGGCTGGCCAGCGTTTCGTACTGTGCGGGTGATCGGTAGCCAAGTTTTGAATGCAATCGGGTACTGTTATAAAAGTTAACGATGTAGTCGGTGATGTCTTGTTTGGCTTCTGTATGGTTGGCATACCGAGTCTGCCAGACACGCTCCATTTTCAAATTCAGAAAGAACCGCTCCATCACGGCATTGTCCCAGCAATTACCCTTGCGGCTCATGCTGAGTACCAGACCATGGTTTTCAAGTAATTGCCGGTGTTCAGCACTGGCATATTGACTGCCCCGGTCCGAATGAACCAATAAACCCGGTGCCGGTTGGCGAACCGAAATAGCCATGCTCAACGCATCGCACACCAGCTGTGCAGGCATGGTCGGTGCCATGGACCAACCCACGATGCGACGTGAATACAGATCCAGCACAGCGGCCAGATATAGCCAACCGCTGTCGGTCCGAATGTACGTCACATCGCACACCCAGGCCGTATTGGGTGCTTCAGGCTCAAACTGACGGTTGAGCACGTTCTCTGCCACCGGCAAATGGTGTTTGCTATCGGTGGTATGAGCGAACTTGCGACGCCAACAGGCCTTGAGTCCACAGGCTTTCATCAAGGTACGACAGCGATGACGTCCAACATCATGGCCCTGGGCACGCAGGGCTGCACTCAAACGACGACTGCCATAGGTGCGACCACTGGCAAGAAAAACCGCCTGAGCATGCACGCTGTCCTGGCAAATAGGTTTGGGTGTATTGACTCTGCGACGCGCTGCGTAGTAACCAGAGCGACTGATGTCCAACGCCTGACAGACCTGCTTGATCGGGGCCTGCTTCGCTAACTCAGTGACAACATCGTGGATCACTTTATTTCCCGTGCGAAGAAGGCCGAAGCTTTTTTTAATAATTCATTGTCTGATTTTAGTCGCCTGACTTCGGCTTCCAGTTCTCGAATACGTTGCTGCTCAGCCGTTAACGGTTTACCAATCCCCGGCCTGCCGGCTGACTCGTCATCCAGTTGGTGTACCCAGCGTCGGACCACACTTTCGGTCAGCTTCATTTCGCGGCAGACTTGGCTGACGCTGACGCCTTGCTCGCGCACCATGCGCGCCACCTGTAACTTGAACGCTGGATCAAAGGTTCGGCGATTCTTGGTTGTGTCGGTTGTCTTGTCGGTCATCTCTTCATGTTCCTTGTCGGGGGGAAAACACCCGATCAAAGTGTCCATTTAAATTTGACCACAACAAGCTTCATAAACAAAGCGTCTTGAACGCTATCAGATTTTGAAAAAGGAACATGTATGCCGCGTCGCGTCACTCTAACCGATCGGCAGAAAGACGCGCTGTTGCGCTTGCCGACTTCACAGACGGATT
>NZ_VOYB01000067.1:0-1535 GCF_013420445.1 Acinetobacter sp. YH01006
CGATAGCTGTATCAATAGCTGTATTGAAAGAGATGCTTGGAAGGATCTGTGCTGCTTCCAGGACATTACTGATCAATTTGGATTGGTATATCAAGTCATGGAGAATAAAGTTGTTGTTCTGGTCCTATATGTTGATAGACGAGGTAGGGTCTATAAAGGCATGCAATCAAATTGGCTCACGGCTTTTGGTTGTTGAGCTTTTTTGAGTAGGTGATTGCTTATATTTTATCGTTTGTTTTGTTGTTTCGATAACTGTATCAATAGCTGTATTGAAAGAGATGCTTGGAAGGATCTGTGCTGCTTCCAGGACATTACTGATCAATTTGGATTGGTATATCAAGTCATGGAGAATAAAGTTGTTGTTCTGGTCCTAGATGTTGATAGACGAGGTAGGGTCTATAAAGGCATGCAATCAAATTGGCTCACGGCTTTTGGTTGTTGAGCTTTTTGAGTAGGTAATTGCTTATATTTTATCGTTTGTTTTGTTGTTTCGATAACTGTATCAATAGCTGTATTAAAAGAGATGCTTGGAAGGATCTGTGCTGCTTCCAGGACATTACTGATCAATTTGGATTGGTATATCAAGTCATGGAGAATAAAGTTGTTGTTCTGGTCCTAGATGTTGATAGACGAGGTAGGGTCTATAAAGGCATGCAATCAAATTGGCTCACGGCTTTTGGTTGTTGAGCTTTTTGAGTAGGTGATTGCTTATATTTTATCGTTTGTTTTTGCTGTTTTAATAGCTGTATCAATAGCCGTATTGGAAGGGACATATTAAAAAAGGCCGCGGTGTACTTCGCAAGCCAGTCCAAATGAGGTACGCCTTTATTCAGGACAATCAGCAAATATAGCCGATCCGTTGTTTATGTTCAACTCTGGATGTTCATCACAGTGATTATTACGCATGGTTAAAGGTTAAAGCAACCAACCAGTAAAACTGCCAAGAAACGGCAACAACTCTTTGGGTAATTCTGGCTAGAATCTGGCTATCGCAAGATTCACTGTGATTTGAAAGATGTTGGTGAGAGTTACGGGATCAATCAGGTCTATCGGTTGATGAAAGCTAATTGTCTTAAATCATAGCGGGGTTATCGTAAACCTAGATCTCATGCTGGTAATACCGCTGTCGTTGCTGCAAACACTTTAGACCGACAATTTATCCAATTCATCCCAACCAACTGTGGGTGACTGAAATCACTTATATCCGTACGCATGAAGGCTGGTTATATCTTGCGGTGGTGATTGATTTATTTTCGCGTCTTGTGGTTGGCTGGTCGATGAAATCCAGAATCACCACAGACCTGCTTTTAAATGCATTATTGATGGCTTTGTGGCGAAGAAACCCAAAGAACAAAGTCCTGATTCATTCTGACCAAGGCAGTCAATACACCAGCCATGGGTGGCAGACTGAACCGTACCGGGTTTGTCGGAGAGTCAATATTCTGAGAGACTATCCCGATGACAAAATTAAAATATACCCCTGAAATCAGAGAAAGAGCGGTTCAATTATTGATTGAATCTGAAAAAGATTATCC
>NZ_VOYB01000068.1:0-1534 GCF_013420445.1 Acinetobacter sp. YH01006
CCGTGATAAAGCACGTCCATATGTGGGTGCTTTATCCGTGTTGATCACTTGTGGAATTTGCCACTTCTTCACATTATTTAACATTTTTCCAAGAAAACAATATGCTGATTTGGTATTACGTCTAGAATGGTTTACCGTTAACATCAATATAAGGAATATAAAATGAAAGCAGCTCGTTTTTATGACCGAGGGGATATTCGAATTGAAGATATCCCTGAACCGAAAGTACTTCCAGGCACAGTTGGAATTCAAGTTGCGTGGTGTGGTATTTGCGGTACAGATTTACATGAATTCATGGAAGGTCCTATTTTTATTCCACCTTGTGGTCACCCACACCCAATTTCGGGAGAATCTGCACCTGTAACAATGGGACATGAATTTTCAGGCGTGGTTTATGCAGTTGGAGAGGGTGTAGATGATATCCAAATTGGGCAACATGTCGTAGTTGAACCCTACATCATTGCTGACGATGTGCCGACTGGCCCCAATGATAAGTATCATTTATCAAAAAATATGAACTTTATTGGTTTAGGCGGACGCGGTGGTGGTCTTTCTGAAAAAATTGCAGTTCAGCGGCGTTGGGTACATCCTATTTCAAATGATATTCCTTTAGACCAAGCAGCATTGATAGAACCTTTATCTGTCGGTCATCATGCCTATGTCAGAAGTGGCGCAAAAGCTGGCGATATCGCACTGGTTGGTGGAGCAGGCCCAATAGGCTTACTTTTATCTGCTATTTTAAAGGCTAAAGGTCTCACGGTCATCATTACTGAACTGAGTGCAAAACGTAAAGAAAAAGCGATAGAAGCGGGTGTTGCCGATTATGTACTAGACCCATCTAAGGTTGATGTAGTTGCTGAGGTAATGAAAATTACAGAAGACCGCGGTGTAGATGTCGCTTTTGAATGTAGTAGTGTCAATAAAGTCATGGATACACTCGTTGCAGCAATGAAACCAACTGGTGTAGTCGTTATCGTTTCTATTTGGAGCCATCCTGCCACAATTAATGTGCATAGTGTGGTGATGAAAGAGCTAGATATTCGTGGCACGATTGCTTATGTAAATGATCATCAGGAAACTATCCGTTTGGTTGAGCAAGGTAAGATTAATCTAGAACCTTTTATTACCCAACGGATTGCATTAGATGATCTTGTTTCTAAAGGCTTTGAAACATTGATTCATAATAATGAGTCTGCTGTAAAAATTATTGTTCATCCGTAGTAACGCCTAATTTGAACGACTAATTTGAATAAACTAGAAATAAACTCTATGTAGCTATTTCTAATATCTTTATAGATAGGGAATGAGTCTGTACGTACAGATTCATTCTCAAATTTACGGCACTGTTGCAAATAGAGATTTGAGTCGATGATGTTCCCTTTAAAAAGTGCTTAGAGACCGAAAACGCTGTTGATTAGACACACTTCACCCTGAGGCTGACCATAATAAAATGACGATGCTTGTCCTTTACGTAGTGCACGCATGACTTCAATACCTTTAATTGTGGCATAAGCCGTCTTCATAGATTTGAATC
>NZ_VOYB01000069.1:0-1508 GCF_013420445.1 Acinetobacter sp. YH01006
GGCCAGGCCTCAGCATTTTATTATGGTGATCCCCTGGGCGAAATGCGCCTGGTAAGCAGAGTTTTTGAAACGTAAGGCCTTTGAATAAGACAAAAGGCTGCCTCATCGCTAACTTTGCAACAGTGCCGAATTTAGCGCGGTCGCTAAACATTTCGGCACCACCCAGGTGCTGCACGATATCAATCTGAAAATTGATGCCGGTGAATACCGGCTGGCTGCCGACGATCCGGATGAGGAGAACACCCTCGCCACGGCAGTTTTCACCCTCGATGCCAACCACGTCAGGTGGCAAATTTTCGACATTAACCGCGACGATGCTAAATTTCAGGGAGAAGTGCGTGGGTGAGATAGCCGGTCGTCAGTCATAAAGGGCAGGGTAGTACCGTTGGCCCGGCGTTCGATAGTACCGTCCGGATACTGCCAGATATCGGCGTCCAGGGAGATGTCCTGAAGCGCGGTGTCCGGAATTTCAGGTTTGTGTCTCTACAAAGACTAACTATCAGAAAAACTCATCGAGCATCAAATGAAACTGCAATTTATTCATATCAGGATTATCAATACCATATTTTTGAAAAAGCCGTTTCTGTAATGAAGGAGAAAACTCACCGAGGCAGTTCCATAGGATGGCAAGATCCTGGTATCGGTCTGCGATTCCGACTCGTCCAACATCAATACAACCTATTAATTTCCCCTCGTCAAAAATAAGGTTATCAAGTGAGAAATCACCATGAGTGACGACTGAATCCGGTGAGAATGGCAAAAGCTTATGCATTTCTTTCCAGACTTGTTCAACAGGCCAGCCATTACGCTCGTCATCAAAATCACTAGCATCAAC
The DNA here is from genome assembly GCF_013420445.1 of Acinetobacter sp. YH01006. NCBI lineage: Bacteria > Pseudomonadati > Pseudomonadota > Gammaproteobacteria > Moraxellales > Moraxellaceae > Acinetobacter > Acinetobacter sp. YH01006. The sequence continues at coordinate 836 of NZ_VOYB01000069.1, forward strand.
CAAACCGTTATTCATTCGTGATTGCGCCTGAGCGAGACGAAATACGCGATCGCTGTTAAAAGGACAATTACAAACAGGAATCGAATGCAACCGGCGCAGGAACACTGCCAGCGCATCAACAATATTTTCACCTGAATCAGGATATTCTTCTAATACCTGGAATGCTGTTTTCCCGGGGATCGCAGTGGTGAGTAACCATGCATCATCAGGAGTACGGATAAAATGCTTGATGGTCGGAAGAGGCATAAATGCCGTCAGCCAGTTTAGTCTGACCATCTCATCTGTAACATCATTGGCAACGCTACCTTTGCCATGTTTCAGAAACAACTCTGGCGCATTGGGCTTCCCATACAATCGATAGATTGTCGCACCTGATTGCCCGACATTATCGCGAGCCCATCTATACCCATATAAATCAGCATCCAGGTTGGAATTTAATCGCGGCCTCGAGCAAGACGTTTCCCGTTGAATATGGCTCATAACACCCCTTGTATTACTGTTTATGTAAGCAGACAGTTTTATTGTTCATGATGATATATTTTTATCGGCACTGTTGCAAATAGTCGGTGGTGATAAACTTATCATCCCCTTTTGCTGATGGAGCTGCACATGAACCCATTCAAAGGCCGGCATTTTCAGCGTGACATCATTCTGTGGGCCGTACGCTGGTACT